>JASLMQ010000623.1 GCA_030746455.1 Candidatus Latescibacterota bacterium | reverse complement strand
ATCCACGAACCACGATCCACGACTACTCCATCTCCCGCGGAACCTCCGGTGTCGCTCCCGGTCCTGCTGAGCTGGTATCCGCTCTGGCTCCTGCCAACCGTCTCCGCCACATTGCACGGAGGGTCGTTCTCTCCGCCTCTTCCGGCGAAAGGGGCACCCTCAGAACCGATGCCAATTCGGCGGCGATCTCCTCCTCGGTGAACGGCACGCGCTTCAGGCCGCTCGCGGCCTGGCGTGCCGCCTGGTCCGCAAAGTGAGGCGAATTCGGATCTTCGCTGCTGCCGTGCGGCACGAGGCTCCACGCCTCCACCGGCTCCGCGAGGTGCACCACCATCGTGAAGGCCGAACCGCCGATGACGCGGAACCGGCCGTCATTCCCCGGCTGTGCCCACGTCGTGTGGAGGGCCTCCGATCCAGGAGGCGATCCCCCCACGGGATAGGGCTCGTCCCCCCGCTCGATCACGTGCACCTCGCCCCAGGGGACGTCCAGCCGCCCGTAGGTCGCCCGCATGTATTCCACCGTCATTCGGAGGGCTTCGAGGGACAGCTTTTCCAGCACCAGCACGTCGCAGCGCTGTTCAGGCGGCGAGCGCTCCAACAGAGGATCGAACCGTTCCTGCCAGAGCGCGAAGAGCAGAGCCCCCACGCTTTCCGCTGTCGCACGGTTGTCCCAGGACCGGAGCAGGTGCACCGCCTGCGCAAGCAGGCCGTCGGGATCGTAGATCTCGTGCCAGGTGCGGTTGTAGGCCCGTAGGATAATCCCCTTCTTCTCCTCGGCCGAGATCAGGTGGGAGTCCCGGGCCAGCTCGAGCATGTCGTCCACCCCGATGCTGCTGTGGGCCGATAGCCAGTTCAGAACCCGACGACCGCGGTTGTTCATTCCTCCCCGTGTCAGGTTGGCAGCGAATCGCTCGGGATCCAGCCCGCTCTCAGCCGTGACCAGGTGGGCACCCACGTTGCAGTTCTGCAGGAAGCCCGATCCAGGGTTGGTGAGCTGTGGCAGCTGGGCGTACTTCAGGATGCCATGCCACTCGGTCTCCGAGGTCCATCCGGGAACGGGCAGCCGCCAATCGAAAGACTCGACACGCAGGGGGCACCGGGCATTGAAGACGTAGTACAGATTGCCGTCCGCGTCGGCGTACATCACATTGAACACAGGGAGCTGCATGGACTTCAGCGCCCTCTGGAACTCGTCCAGGTTGGCGGAACGCCCCATCGCGTGAAGCTGCCCGATCGTGTTGGAGACGTCCGGTGCCGTCGACCGAGCCGAGTAGGCCCATTCGTCCATCGTGCGGTAGACGGGCCCGTGGTGCGTGTACAGGAACTCGCGCCCTATCTCGTGGACGCCCGACTCGGTCCGGACGGGGATTCTCACCCGTCGCGACGACATCCGCTGCTTCTCTCGCTCGTAGAGATATCGCCGGCGATTGGCGGGATCGAGCTTCTCCTCGTACAGATCGAAGACGTCCGCGTCGTTGGATGTCATCGACCACGCGATGCGGCCGTTGTGGCCCACGGCGATCACGGGCATCCCGAAGAAGGTTGCCCCGGCCACGTTCGTCCCCTCGCGGCTGGCAAGATGGGCCTCGCAAAGCTGCAGGGGAGGCCGCCAGGGGAGATGGAGGTCCATCCCGAAGATGGGGCGTCCGGTGGCGGACCGGGAGGGCCCCACGGCCCACTGGTTCGACCCGACGCCCACGGGCAGAAGCGGCGACAGCCCCTTGTCCTGGAGCTCGCTTCGGCCCGTGGCCTCCGCGAAGAGGATGTCCAGCCAGAATGAAAGCGCCACGACATCGGTGCCGGTCACGGGTCGCACCCAGTTGGGCAGGACCGGTCTGTGCACCTCGATGTAGTGGTTGATGCCATCTGCGAACGCCGCGATCAGCCTCCGCGAGCCCTCTGGGATGGATCCGAACCGCTCGCCCGCGAGGCTGTGGACCCGCCACAGAAGGGCCTTCTGGTCGCTCTCGAGGTGGGTCTTCCCCAACACCTCGGAAAGCGTCCCCTCGGCCCCCCGGTATCCCAGGAGCATCGCGACCAGATGGTCCTGCGCCTGGGCGTAGCCGAACCCGAAGGCCACATCGGCGTCGGTTTCCCCGTAGACGTGAGGCACGCCGTACCGATCGCGAAGGATGTGCGAGCTCCCCGACGCAGGCACGAACAGCGAATCGCCAAGCTCGGCCACAGCCGTTGCGAGCGTAGGCTCCTGAAGCACAGCCGCCAGGCTGTCGATCAGTGCGACCTTAGCGGCGCCGACTTCGGAGCCCTCCTGCGCCACCAGGCCGAACGGGCAGGCCAGGATCAGCAATGTAAAGGCGAAAGCGACCGTCTTCACGTCTTACCCCCGAAACAGGTGGTCGTGCGCCATACCTAGGGTCACCACACGCAGCTTCTTGGCCATCGTTTGCCTCTCTTTCCGTGCATCCTCCTGCCATCGACCTGGCTCCCATGCCCAGGTCAAGATTTCTCAACTTTCAATGCCTCTCCGTAGTACTCTTCCCGGCCTCGCTCCCGTCGCTCGACCCTCCTCGATCACCGTCTCTCCGTTCACCACCAGCCACTTCACTCCCTCGGAGTACCTGCACGGTTGTGTCATCGTCGCCCGGTCCGTGATCCGCTCCGGATCGAACACCACGATGTCCGCCTTCTTCCCCGGAGCCAGCGTCCCGCGGTCTACAAGCCTCATCCGGTCTGCCGGGAACTGCGTCACCTTCTGCACGAACTGCTCGAGCGTGAGCGCCTTCCGCTCCCTCACCAGCGTACGGATCGCGTGGGCCATGCCGCCATAGCATCTCGGGTGCTCGCGCTCCTCGGACAGGGGTCCGTCCGATGCCAGCGCCAGTCCATCGGTACCCAGCCCACAGCCATCTCCCTGCGCCAGCGTATCGATGTCGCCGTCTGCCTTGTCCTCACCGTAGAAGCTGGCGGCGCCACGCTCTTCCACCAGAATGTCGCAAATCGCGCTGAACGGATCCGTCTTGCGCAGTCGCCCGATGGTCCCGAAGGTCTTGCCGGTCAGCTCCGTGTTCACCGAGCAGTTCCCCATCCACAGCTTGTCCCACTCCTCCCGCTGCATCAGAACCGTCTTGGTGCTTCCACCGAGCTCAGAGCCCTTCTCCTGGATCTCCTTCCACATCCGTTCCCTCTGGTCCGGCCGCCTCAGACGGGCAACCAACTCATCGTTGCCTCCCATCAGGGCCCATGGCGGCAGAAGCGACTTCAGGGATGTGGATCCCGTGGCATACAGCTCCGTCTCGGCGGTCACATCCTGCCCGCTGGCCCTTGCCTCGGCCATCCGCTCGAGCAGCACCCCGGCGCTCCCCGTGGCGGGCGGGCAGGGCGTGATGTGCGAGACCTGGACCGGGACCCCCGCCTCGCGCCCGATGGTGATCGCCTCGTCGAGCGCCTCCATGATCCCGGCGTTGTAATTGCGCATATGTGTTGCGTAGATCCCGCCGCAGGGCGCAGTCACCTTTGCCAGCGCGATGATCTCCTCGGTCTGCGCGAAACTGCCCGGCACGTAGGTCAGCCCGGTGGACAGACCCATGGCGCCCTCGCGCATCTGGATCTCCACCAGCTCCTGCATCCGCCCGATCTCGTCTTCGGACGGTGGATCCGTTGCCTCACCCTTCACGGCCTGCCGAACGCCGCCGTGGCCCACGAGGAATCCGGCGTTCACGGCGATGCCCCGTTCGGCCAGGACGTCGAAATAGCCGGCCGCCGATTCCCACGACGGAGTCAGCGCGCTTCGCAACCGTGCCGAATCGAAGGGACCCAGGTAGGGACCGTTCGGGCCCGCGGGGAATGCCGAGATGCCACAGTTGCCGCTGATCTGCGTAGTCACGCCCTGATGCAGGGCGCTCATGGCCCGGCCATCCAGCAGAAGGCTGTAGTCGGAGTGCGCGTGGATGTCTATGAACCCGGGTGCCGCGGCCAGGCCCCCGGCATCGATCACCGACCTGCTCTCCGTCTGCTCCCCGCCCACAAAGGCAATCGAGTCCCCCTCGACGCCGAGATCGGCCGTGTAGCTCGACCGGCCCGTGCCGTCGATGACCTCCGCACCACGGATCACCAGATCCAGCACCGTCTCCCCCCTCACACTGCCATATACCCGACGCTCTGGGGCGCCAGCTCGAGAACGTGATCGTTCCGCTCGATCCGGTGGTGGGTACACGAGAAGACCGCGTACACGAAGTCGGCCCCCACCTGCACCGCAAGCGCGCCCGGCGTGTCGAGCAGCCAGCCCCGCTCCTGGAGCGATCCGGCCAGAGCGGCCGTCTCGTCCCGCCGCTGCCCGGGACAGGTGACAACGGCGAAGGACCCGCTCCGCTGGCCCGCGGAGAACGTCCCTGTGGCGTTGCCGGTGAACGCGATACGCCACCGATCGTAGTCCGTCTCCTCCTGGAAATGCTGGAAGGTGATCGCATCCGCGCCCAGCGCAACGAGCCCCAGCCGATCGTCCACGTTCACCCAGCAACCCGCGTGGACGGCCTCCGCCTCCGGATCTAACGATCCCCCATCCGCGTAGAAGCTCCGCGCCGCATACTGGAAGGGCCAGCGCAGGTCGTCATAGACGGCCACGTTGCCCGAGTCCGCGCGATCCAGTTCCACCGTCTGTGACGCCGTCCGCTCTTCGAGACAGACGCTCAAGCCACCTGGCAACGAGACGAAGGCGGTGTGCTGGCGTACCTTGCCATCGCACCGGTCCATCCCAACCATTGCTCCGAATCCGTCAGCTCTCTCCTCGATCCTGCTCCACACGAGGCGCGGCGGATGCGAATCCTCGCCGGCCTCTCTCACCTCTCCTACGTAGCCGCCGATCGGCAGCGGGCTCACCAGGACATCCGGCTCCAGAGGCAGCGTCAGCCCCATTAGGTTGGCCTGCTTCCTGGCCCCATGCCAGCTGAAGCTCGAAAGCGTCTTCGCCGTCCTGTGAACGGCGAACCGGCCGTCCTCCGACGCGTGCACCCCCGTCAGGCGGCCCTCTATCTCGTCCGTGGGAATGGCCGGTTCCCCATCCCCGAACAGACGTCGCATCAGGTAGTTCTCCAAGAGCCCCCAGTTCACGCCCAGGTCGAACGGAAATCCCAGGCAGCCGCTCCAGAGCGCGTCGGGACGCTGTTCGGCCATCCGTTCCAGGCCGCTCAGTGAGCGGAGAAAGCAGGCCTCTCGCAGCGGATCCGGCGCAAGGGGCAGCAGATTGCAGGCCTGGAAGAAGGAATCCAGCCTGCGGCTCGTGTAGTCGGAGCCCTGAACATACAGGTGGTTCCCGTCCGGAAGGTTCAGCAGCATCAGCACGTCGAAGACGTGAGCGGCGTTGAAAGTCGCCGACTCAGGGACCGCCTCGCCGGCCAGGCGATAGCAGATGGCCGACCGGACCATCTCCGAGACCGCCGCGATGTAGTCCGGGTGCACGAACCCGTGGTTCTCCACCGTGTAGTCCGGAAAGGCATTTGGCCCGGTGAGCCACTCGTTGAGCGGCTTGCCGTCCACGACACGGTCGCTGACCACATCCTCCGGCGCGGCATAGGCGCTGACCATCATGCCCACCGCCTTCTCTCGCCAGATCTCTCTGTGCGGATGGGCGCGCAGCATGCAGCTGGCAAGCGCAAGACCGCTTCCAAACCAGGCATTGGACTCGGCCTGGGTGTCGTGATAGAGCTGTGCCGGCACGGGCTCTTCGTTGAACAGGTCCGCCTCGCGCGCCAACAGACACGCAAGCAGAGACCGCGTATCCGGATCGAGCCGATCCCAGATCAGCCAGGCACCCAGGCACGCCGCGAAGAGCACGCGGATAGCGGAAAACCGGGGCCACAGCTCGGGCCGCTCCACCGCGCTGCCGCTGGCCTGGTGGCTCTCCGCCACCGCTCGCAGAAGGTCGTTGGCGCTTAGCTCCAGCGAATCGCGCGTGGCGTCCGAAGGAATCTGCTTCGTCTCAGCCAACCGGGCCAGGACCGCGAACACCAACGCGCTACCCGAGGCATGGTAGAGTATGTGACGCGGCCACCGATCTCCTGCGCGGGCATCCGGTATTCGGAAGGAACCGTCCTGACCTCGCGCGTCCTCCAGCCACGAAAGGGCCTTCCGGGCCTGCCCGCCCATCAGCCGGATCAGACGTGCTCCTGTCTCTCCAGACAGGTCCTCCTGCGGCAAACATGGCGGGTCCACCCGATAGATCTCAGCCGGCATCAGCGCCGCTCTCCCCCCCGCGCCAACGGTGACATTCGACGCCGTCCATGTCCAGTTCGACACCCAGCCCGGGCCGGTCCGGCACGACCAGACACCCATCCTCCACCTGCAGCGGCTCTGTCAGGATGTCATCACGCCAGTCGATCCCGGTCACGAACTCCATCGGCGCATCGTTCGGGATCGAGGCCAACAGATGTGCAGCGGCCAGAATCCCCACCGGTCCCTTGGTGTTGTGGAACGAGATCGGCACGTGGAACGTGTCGGCGATGGCCGCGATCTTCCTGGCCTCGGTGATGCCGCCGGTGTAGACCAGATCGGGCTGTGCGATGTCCACCCCGTCCAACTCGAGGAGCTGCCTGAACTGCGTCTTCGTGTTCAGGCGCTCACTGCCCATGATCGGTATCGACGTCTCCCGCCGCACCCTGGGATAGACCGACAGGTCCTCGGGAGGAACCGGGTCTTCCAGGCAGTACAGATCGTACGGCTCGAGCGCCCTGGCAAGACGAACCACCCCGGAGACCGTGAAACGACCATGGCAGTCCACCAGCAGCTTCACGTCAGGCCCAACGGCCTCCCGAGCGGCCGCGAACGTCGCCGCCGTCTCCTCCGGCTTGCCGTTTTCCCGGTACAGACCGCCGCTGAATCCATCGCTCGTGCCGGCCCCCGTCTTCAGGGCTACGTATCCCTCCGCGGCCTTCTGGGCCGCATTCCGAGCGGCCGCCTCGGGTGTCTCTCCGTAGAAATGCGTATACACGTCCACGCGGTCACGGAACCGTCCCCCGAGCAGCTCCACCACGGGAAGCCCCGCGACCTTGCCCTTCAGGTCCCACAACGCCTGGTCGATGCCGCTCATCGCGCTCATCCACACCGGGCCCACCATCCGCCAGATGCCGCTGAGCGACGAGGGATGAAAGATCTTGTGCCAGAGGTACTCGATTCGGGCCGGGTCCTCCCCAATAAGCTCCTGCTTGAGGTGGTCGACGGCAGATGCCACCACGGGTTCCTTGTTCGAGTAGGTCGCCTCGCCCAAGCCGGTCAGTCCCTCGTCCGTGTGCACCTGCACAATGGTCCACTTTCGGCCTGGGGAATCGATCAAGATCGTGTCGATGTCGGCGATCTTCATTGCGTAATGGCCCCGCAGGCGTCCACGAACTCCGCCGATGTGGTGGTGTAGCCGATCAGGTGTTCGAACTGCCGAAGCATGATCCGGTTCACCCATCCCCCTTCGGGAAGGCTCTCGTCGAGCGTGTCGGGCATCTCGATCTCGCCAGGCGGATTCGAGCAGTCCCTCAGCAGGATGACACGGTAGTTGCGTCCGATGGCCTCCGCGCAGGTGTAGTGGAGACAGGCCCGTCGACTGTAGCCCACGGCGAACAGCGTCTGGATCCCGTGGCTCCTCAGGTGCTGGTCGAGAAAGGTGTCTCGGAACCCGCTCCACATCCACTTTGGGAAGTTCCGCTCATCCGGCCGCGGGGCCACGCACGGATGGTAGGTGGGCGCATAGTCGCCGCGTTTGCGCCAGGCCTCGAGGTAGGCCCCGCCTTGAGGGGTCTTCGTCTTTCCCCAGACCTCCCCCGCGATGTTGCCCTCATCCGCCACGAGCCGCAGGTCGTTGTGGACGTAGGCAACCAGCAGCCCCGCCCTGCGCGCGGCCTCCAGCGCCGGGACGATGAAGTCCCTTGTGGTCGGATGGGCCTGCCCCCCACTCTCGACGGAGTAGCCACCGTCCACGTCGACAAGGAGGAAGGCGCATGCGTCGAGTGGCAACGCGAGGTCTTCGTACCCATAGTCGTATCCGCCCTTGTAGTCCTTGTAGTAGCGGATCGGCATCGTGATCTCCCGCCTATCGGCCATATCGCTCTCCCCAAGCGGCCACTACTTCCGCCTTCTCATGATTCTCGAGTAGACCAGTCCTTCCATATAATCCTCTGGGTACAGGTAGACCTGCACCCCCGTCACCCCGGCGGCCTGCTCTCTGAACTTCCTGGCGGCCGACCGCCCGTCCACGCCGCGGTCGTAATCGATCGGAACGGCATAGCGCGGGCGCAGGCGCTCCACGGCCTCGGGAAAGGCCTCCAGGTTCTCGGCCTTCAACGACCAGACCAGAACATCGACCCGCGGACGGGCAGCCGCGCAAAGACGATCGACGCCTTCAGACCCCGACACCCGCCGCGCCAGGCACACGTGGAGGGCCCCAAAGCTGAAGATCGCGTTCATCGGACCACAGCCATCCCCATCGGGCAGAGCCAGGATTCGGAGCGAGTCGCGCAGGCCCACCCTCCTGATGTCCATCCGGAGGCCCGGATCGATCACGTGGACCCGGGCCGGGTTGATGGGCACCTCGTCGGAGCCGGCGTGTCCGCCCCGGCCGATCATACAGTCGCGGCCCGTCTCCGATCCGATGAATCTCGCCTCGGGGTACGCAGTAGCGATGTGCGACAGCGTGGACACGTCGATCCCGTCGGGCGCGTGGAGCGTGCACAGCACCACGTCGGGACGGACATCAATGGCCCCCACGGGCCCACTGTCTTCCCAGTCCGAGAACACAGGGTCGATCACATAGACGCACTTCGCAGAGGTCTTGAAGGCCAGCGCAGGGCCGCCCAGCCAGAATATCCCGATCGCGCGCGCGGGGACCTCTGCGTGCTCGATCAGTCGGTGCAGCGAATAGGACCTGGAACTGGGTTTGGCCTTCACGCGTTCTGCCTTATTCTGTGCGCGGCGGAGGCGTCGAATCGGGCTGCGTCGACCTCGCGTCGTCGGTCTCCTATCTCACGGGATTTGCAGGGCCTATGATACACCAGGGCCGGGGGCCTGTAAAGCGAAATCTCCCGACAAGGAGGGGTCCTTGAGGGGAGACACATGTGCGCGAACCGCGCCCTACCCGCATCCCGGAATACGCCCGACCGGAGAGGCTTGACGCCTCACGGGGC
>JASLMQ010000622.1 GCA_030746455.1 Candidatus Latescibacterota bacterium | reverse complement strand
ATCGGAAAACAGACCGGCCAGGAGGGCTACGATGCGTCGTGTGACCTGGATGGCAGCGGCAAGGTCGACTTCCAGGACTTCGTGGAGTTCGCGCGGCTGTTCACCCAAACTGCGTCGCTTCAGCCGGCAACGTATAGCGTTTCCGGCCAGGTCACGGAGTACATGAAGGGCCTCGGGAATGTCGTTGTCAGGCTCAAGGGTGCGCACATGGCCTCGACGCAGACGGGGGATGATGGGACCTACGCATTCGAGGACCTGCAGGACGGAGACTACACCCTGATACCCTACCGCAAGACATATGTGTTTGAACCAGACAGCCTTACGTTCAAACTGTCGGGCTCTGACCTGCCCGGCCTGGATTTGGTCGCTCGCCAGTCGCTCTACACCGTTCGTCTCTCCAGCACAGTCAAGATGGAGCTGATATGGGTCAGGCCCGGGTCCTTCCTGATGGGCTCACCGGAGGATGAACCGGACCGAACTACCGATGAGGGCCCCCAGCACAGGGTAACACTCACCAGGGGTTTCCACCTGGGCAAGCACGAGGTGACTCAGGCTCAATGGCAAGCGTTGATGAGGACCGTGCCCTGGTCGGGAGAGGACAATGTGCAGGTGGGGCCCAACAGTCCAGCGGTCAACGTGACGTGGTACAATGCGCAGTCCTTCATTGCAGAAATGAATGAACCATGACGCAGCCGATTCCCTCTTCCGCCTCCCCACCGAAGCCGAATGGGAGTACGCCTGCCGTGCAGGGACAACGACGCGCTGGTCGTTTGGCGACGACCAAACCAGGCTGCGCGACTACGCGTGGTACTGGATTGTCCCTGGGAATGTCCAGGCACCGCCCGTTGTTGAGGACTGGGCGCACGCGGTGGGAGACAAGCGGCCGAACCCTTGGGGATTCTACGACATGCATGGGAACGTCTGGGAATGGTGCCTGGAACACCAGGGCCTATATCCGGATGCCCACGAGGTTGACCCGATGGTCCCAGGGACCGGGAAGGCCTTCGTGGTGCGAGGCGGCGCCTATCATCTCCTTCCCTGGTACACACGGTCGGCCAAGCGCTACGGTCTCTCGCCCCTGATCGGCAACGACCAATATGCCAGACCTTCGGGAGTTGGCTTCCGTGTGCTGATGCGAGACCGATAGCGCCGGAAATCTCCTTCTTCGGCACCAAGCAAGAACAAGGGCTTACGCAGATCTGCGTAAGCCCCTTGGCATGCCTCGAGGCCTGTCTATCGCACCATATCACACCCTCAGTCCTCGACCCCTGGTCACTGAGCCTCCAGCCGAGTCCAGACGGAATCCATCCTCTTGTAGAACTGATCATTCACTTTTGTGGCCTCGCGGATCATCTCGTCCGCAGTGTCCGCATCTGCCCCCTCTTTGGACTGGTAGACGAACGCTTCCGATGCTTTCAGCCAGTACTGCTGCTTCAACTCGTGCGCTTCCTTGCATATCTGTGGGGGATCCATTGCGGTGAGTGTCGCGAGGAGGTCCAGGGCCATCTTCGCGCAGCCGTTCACCACCCGCTCCATGTGTGCGTGGGACGCAAAGTGCTTGGACACATCCTCGAAGCGATCCCAGACAGCCTTCTCCCTGGGCTGAAGGTCGTTGATGGCGGTCGAGTACTCCACCACGCGGGCCCAACGCCGCTCGCGAAGCTCCAGCCGTGATCCGCACGACACGCACAGCGCGGCAACGAGGAGCGCTGCCACGGGTGCGCGACACCGTGGGGTAAGCGAGACCATTACGTTTCGTGCCATCGGTTACGTCGCTCCAGGCCTGGCTAAGCGAGTCCTACATCGGGGCGTCCAGCCCGAGGTCCAAGAGCGAAGGCTTCTCACGAGCGATCGAGTAGTCCCGGTCGGCCATCGCGGGGCTTCCGCCTGGCCCATAGCCCGGTGCGTCAGATTCCTGCTCCAGGGGAATGAACTCCGGTGATATGCCGGACCCATCGACCCGACAGTGGAGGAAGCCGAGCGCCGGATCTCCGCCGATCCACCGGGAACAGGCCTGGGAGAACGCGGTCGACGGCGAAGCCTGTATGCGGATTCCTCGAGCGGACAGTGTATGCCGGCAGTGAACGTGTGAGGTGATCGCCAGGGTCGCCCCGGCGGCTGCCAGGGCATCGAGTATCCGCCCTCGATGGGGCTGGTCGACCGTGTAGATCCATTCGAGACGGTCGGCTTCCGGATCCCAGCTCGGCTCGTCCGGATCCTCCATGAAGAGGGTCGGATGGAGGAGCCACACGCTATCGCCCTGGGGTTGGTTCCGTGCCTGATCCTCGAGCCAGGACCACATCCGTTCCTCCTCGGGCAGCCCCGACCCCGCGAGCAGTGCGTTGAAGCCGCCGAATCGGACGCCCTTGTGCTCGAAGGACCATTCGGTGGACCCGAACACCTCGCTGAATCGGTCTACCGCCCTGGCGCAGATGAGGTGTGGTTGGCCTTCGAGATACTTGTTCCCTACATCGTGATTGCCCGGGATGGCATAGCAGGGGAACGGGAGGTTGTCCAGATCGGCCTTGATCTGGTCCAGCTCGAACCGGTGCGTCGCGCCATCCCGCGTGAGGTCGCCGCCGATCAGGAGGAAGTCCGGGCTGAGCTCTACGATCTGTTTCCGAGCCGTCTGCCAGTTCTTCGCCCAGGCCGGTTGGAACCGGTAGGACCGCGGCGTGCCCACGTGGATGTCGGAAATGTGCGCGAAGGTCCAGGACATGTGGCAACTCCAGTATGGGTGAACGGAGGGATGGACGGGCGAGCCCGTCGACTCGGGGAACGTTCAGGTATTGAGGTCGAACAGCCTCACCGCATTCTCCCTGGTCACCTTCTGGAAGACGTCCTCGCTGATCGTCCCCGTGTTCCGCCAGTCGGTGAGGAGGTCTGGCAGAAGAATGGGCATGTCGAAGGCGCAGAGATCGGTGCCGAACATGAGGCGGTCCTGGAACTCGTCCAGGAGCTTCGGGCCGTAGTCGTGGTCGCGGGCCAGCGCGTTGTAGGCGGTGCCATCAGACAGGTCGCCGTAGAGGTTCGGGTAGAGGCGGAAGAGCTTGGGTACCACGCCCTCTTCTTTCACGGGGTGGGTCGGTAGGCGCCCAACCTGTCCGCCTTCGGGACGAAAGACGAAGCCGCGTTCGGCGGGGGTCGCCAATCTGCTGATCTCCGACCAGAACACCGGGCCGTGCCCGAGGAGGACGAGGTCCGGGAATCTCTGCAGGGTGTGCTCCAACTGCGGCAGTCCCGGATCGTCGTACAGGCCGAAGTCGCCCCCCACCTGGTCGGAGCCGTCGAAGGTGACCGGCAGGCCCACGTCCTGTGCGTGCTTGAACAGGTTCTGGACCATAGGGTCCATCATCGGCACGTTGAGCATCACCTCGCCCAGCCCCCTGCAGCCCTTGTCTTTGTAGTATCGAAGCAGACGATCCAGCGGCGCATCGGCCGAGTTGGTCAGCGCGCGGGGATCGATATTACAGAAGGGGAAGAACCGGTCCGGGTGGTTCTCGACTGCCTCCAGGATGTCTTCGTTGGCCTGGGGCAGGTAGATCTCGGGGCTGACGATGGGGAGCAGCGCGCCCTTCTCGATCCCGATCTCGTCGTACCGCTGGAGCACCTGCGCCGCGGTGCAGAACTGGACCACGAAGGGCGGGTGGCTCCGGTACATGTGGGCGTGGATGTCTATGAACATACCACATCTCCCTCCTCGCTGTTCCAAGAACGCGCTTGCGGGCCCGACCCCTAAAGATCAGCTTCACGCCTCAGGGAGTCAACCGGTTTCCGGATAACGCACTCGGCAGAGACGGTCAAGCAGTCAGAGAATCGAGTGCAGCGAGTGGGCTCAACGCTACACGGAAGCGCTTTTCCTCGCTTGCCATCCCTTCCCGCCCGCAGTATCTTGCTCTCGTGGTGGTTGGGCCGGGCTCGAACACCGGGGCACGGGTGATCCGCGGCGGTTACTTCCGTCAGAAAGCCAACTGGACCCGATCGGCCTGCCG
>JASLMQ010000621.1 GCA_030746455.1 Candidatus Latescibacterota bacterium | reverse complement strand
CACCTCCCGGATCTTGCTGGATCCCTTCTTCAAGATCGAGATGCCGATCCTGAGCGGGAAGTCGTCGTACTCCAGCGTCAGCTTGCCATCCTTACGCACCTGATGCCTGTCGATCGTTGAGCGAACGGCCTTCCACCGCCATGACACATAGCGATAGTCCGATACATCGAGTAGATCATCGATGCCGCCCTTCAGTATATGGTCGCTGAAATCCCTTGGTGGTCGCTTGCACGCCTTCAGCCATGTGTGCTCCTCTGGATCCAGCTGTATCCGGGCTCCGTCCAGAGTGGGAATCTGCCAGAACAACGCGGCCGAATGATCACTTTCGATCCGCACCACACCGTTCGAGTAACCCATAATCGTGGGATCCTCGCACCGATCCCAGTCACGCCGGTACCACTCCCGCATGTCCACAGTAACACTGCCTGGACCCTCTTCAGCACCTGCCTCCAGGTCCACGGGGGAAGAAGCAAGCACCCCAAGCATCCACACCATCAGCAACCGCCCAAACCCAACTCTATGTCTCAACGGAATCTTACCTCCCGTATGATATCGAGCTGCCCGGTCTCCGGATCTATCGTCCCCAGGCCGCATTGGCGGCCGGGCCCCGAAATGATCACATCCACCACAACAATATGCGTACCAGGTGGTGTGACCCGACGCCACACCCACCCACCTGTCGCCAACCCCGGCTGCCGGGGCGCCAGTAAATCCGTTATTATCACCTATTTAATATGCTACAGGTGTCTTTGGGCGTCTCTGCGTTCATCTCGCGGCCGAGGATCCAGAATTCCACCCACTACCACTCAATCGTGAAAATCCCACACACCTGCGTCCCAACCTCCACACTTCGGGCCTGATTCCTCAATCTGAAATTCTCAGTCCTCAATGCTTCTCGTTTTCACCTCCACCTGGTGCTCTCCCTCCTCCAGCACCACGTAGGCCCAGTGTTGCCCGAATTCCACGGCGTCCTCGATCTCCGTTGTTGCACCGTCCACCGTGCACTCGCTCGCGGCCAAATCGCCCGTCGGCAGCTTGACAACGAATCCATCGGCATAGTCGCACGCCACGTCGAACGCGACGCCAGTGGGGGTCTGGTGGGCATTCTCGATCGTCGCCCGTGACTTGGACTCCCACCAGTCGAACACCGCATCGGGCCCCATCAGCACGGGCGGCACCTCCATGTCCCCCATCAGGCGCACCAGCTCGTCGATCGCCTTCTGACACGCGGGATACTTGGCGACATAGCCCGGGTGGAAGAAGAAGTTGAACGTCAGGTGGAACTGGACGGCCAGCTCCAACGCCTCGCGCATTCGCTCCGGAAAGCACTCCTCCTCCAGGTAGCCCAGCTCATAGCCCGTGATCGGGATCTCCAGGAAGTCGATCCGCGCGTTCCCGTGTTCGGCATCATCCCAGAAGTAGCGTGGGAAGGCAGACCCGTGGACGAACCCCAGCGTGTTCACGGGGTTCTTCGGGGGCGAGGTCCAGCCGAAGAAGCTATTGTCCGCCTTGTTCCCCGCCTCGAGCATCCACCGAGCCGGCTCCGCCCATCCGCACCACATCACGCAGTGGTTCACCCCGCACACCGAGTCCTTGCCGAAGACCTCCTTGAACCTGGCCGCCTGGCTCAGCACGTCTTCCCGCGTGAACCCGCACGGGTGGTCGAACCCGTCCACGAAATTGTAGTGTACCGCAATCTCGTGCCCGTTCGCCTCGATGTGCGCCTGCTCCTCCGGCCCCATCGCGAACTTGCCGTCGCGAAGCATGATGTTCATGTGGTACGGCAGCCCTCGCTCGGCCATGAAGTCGCTCGCCGGAACCTGGTTTCCCGGGGAGCACTCGTCGTCGCCCCCGAAGTAGAGCAGTGCCGGAGCGACACGCCCATCGCGCGGAGGGATCTGATGGACTATCGGCACGGGAGCGCGGCCGATCATGCTCGACAGCAGGAAGTGCAGCGCATCCGTGTAGGGCACGCCGCGGCTATTGTCACCCACCACGGTCGCATCCGTACGCCGCAGCCAGCCGTCCCCGTCATAGTCGCCGAGCACGGGCTTGCCCTGCTGGATCGCCCACATCGTCTGCGCCAGGTCGAAGGCGAAGAGGAAGGCGTGACCCGATCCCAACTGCATGTGGGTGATCGCCGCGTACTCGGACGATCGGGCGAGGCTTCCGTCGTCCCGATTCTCGGGGTCGCACGTAAACAGCCTGGCCAGCTCCTCGGCTTCCCCGCACCGGAGTAGGCGTATGGGCGACATCGCGATCAGCCTTTGCTCCGGGTCGATATCCGCCCGGCACCCCTCGGTCACCGGTGAATCCCCAAGCTCGAAGTAGCCGTTGATCGAGAACGGTCCCTCCTCCTGAGGAATCGATCCATCGGTCGCAACACCGATCAGGTCGTCCAGACCCTCTGTGGCGAACCCGATCAGCACCCCACCGCCGGACACCCAGTCGAGCAAGGGCTCGGAGAGCCCGCTCGGCAGATCTCGAGACTCGAAGTTGCCCAGGATCAACACGCGAGTGCCCGCGAGCTCGCCGGCATCTCCGCACGCCTCGAGGTCGAGCGGCGACGCGGACACCCCGATCCGCGACAGGATCTCCTCCACGTAGGCGTACCAGTAGTTGTGCCCTTCGGCGTTCACCTTCTCGTGCAGCTTTCGGTCGTAGCCGTACCGTACCGCAAGCGCCCGTTCAGTGTTCGAATCCGTTCCCGATTTCATCGGCTCAGCTCCTCCACGACCTCGCGCAGGCCCTCGGCCTGTCGAACGGCGGCATCCATCGGCATCATGGTGCCGGCCAGGATGATTCGCGGTACCATCGACTCCGCGTTTGGGCACAGTCCCTTCGGATAGGCGTTCCTCGGGAACACGGTTCTGAACACCGGATGCTGGTAGGCGGCGCGCCTCGTGTATCCCAAAGAGAACGGCAGCCTGCGCGCCCGAAGCGCCTCGACGAATCGCTTCCGTGAGATACCGTACTTCTGGCCCTCGAAGGTGGCCACCCAGAGGTGATACGTGCTCTGCGCCCCTTCAGGTCCCTCCTGGGGGACGATCCATGGGCAGTCGGTGACCGCGCGGTTCCACAGGCGCCCGATCTTCACCATTTCGCGGCACGCCCTCCGCACCTTGGGGATCTGCACCAGCCCGATCGCAGCCGTCTGCTCGTTCATCCGGAAGTTGTAGTGGACGCCGTGCGCAACGGCCCCGAAGGTGGGCGCGCCGGCGTGCAGCGCCAGCTTGTCACGCACCTTCACCTTGTTCGTGATCGCCATCCCTCCGTCGCCCAGCGACAGGTGCTTCGACGACTGGAAGCTGAAGGACCCCAGATCGCCCCAGGTACCCGCGTACCTGCCCTTGTACCGGGCCAGAAAGGCGTGGGCGCAATCCTCGACCACCAGCAGCCGATGCCTCCGGGCGATGGGCACGATCCGGTCCATCTCCGCGGGGAGTCCGCCCATGTGCGTAACGATGATGGCCTTCGTGCGGTCCGTGATCCGCTCCTCGATCCCGTCCGGATCCATGTTGTAGGTCACCGGCTGGCAGTCCACGAACACGGGCGTCCCGCGCTGATAGAGCACGGCCTGGGCGCCGAAGACGCACACCGGGTCGCAAATCACTTCGTCTCCCGGTCCCACGCCCGCCGCGATCATCGACGCGTGAAGCACCGACATCGCGCTGTTCATGCCCACGCCGAACTTCGCCCCATGTGCCTTCGCGAAGGCCTTCTCGAACCTCGGCAGAACCTGCCCGCCTCCAAGCGCGGACAGCCTGCCCGAGTCCAGCACTTCCTTCAGGACCTGCAGCTCTTCCTTCCCGTACTCTCTGACAGGCATCTCTACCTCTCATCCTTGATTGCTCAAGTGCCCGTTCCGGGTACCTTGGCGTCGCGCGGGGCTGAACCCCCGCGCTGTATCTCCTCCGCACGTCGCCTTGCCCAGGCCATCCCGTCCGTCAATCTTCAATTTCCAATTCTCAGTTCCCAATGCTTCTCCGCCTGTATGCCCTCCCCCTCCGTCTTCCGCAGGGGCGACTCACAACGCAGTCGCGAGGATCAGCACTGTGGCAATCAGCGGCGCCCTGCCTCGGCGACTCCACCCATGGTCAGGCACTGGGACCCCACTCCTCATCGGTGTTCATCCGTGTCTGCCCCGGACTCCGATCCGGGGTTCATCGGTGGTTGCGTTTGATCTTGCTTCTGCCTTACTCCGGGCTCCAATGCCCAGGGCAGCGGCTCGACCTCCCCGCCCCGGTAGTCCTTCACGAAACTGCGGTACGCTTCCGGTCCGATCCGGCGCGCCTGGTAGGTCTCCAGGTAGGCGCGGTGCTCGGCGTCGTTCGGGTAGGCCTCGGACGCCGGGTAAGGGTAGGCCGACATTGCGTGGAACGGCAGCGGCTCCACCGTGTCGCCCGTCACCGTATTGCGGTCGGCATCCTTCTCCCAGCCGTCGCTGTAGAACAGGAAGCTACGCCGCCAACCGGGCTTCAGCTCGGGAAGCCGTTCGGAATCGAACCGAATCGTCACCTCGTCGCCCGCCGTGAACACGGCGAACCGGTCGTCCGACGCCGTCAGCAGCTCCGTCACATCGCCGTAGCGCGTGGCCATGCCGATCATGTCCTGCCACACGGGCAGATAGACCTTGTGGGCATAGTCGTACAGATGGGGGCCGTCCTCGGTTGGTCGATAAAGCCGGCTGAATCCCCCGTAGTGCAGATCCGCCAGTTGCGGGGACAGACGCACGATCCGGTGGGGTGCGGACGCGGCTGCATTCGCCAGGAAGGCCTGGTCCCAGTGGATCTGTGAGACCGTTCGAAGTCGCACCCGCGCGTCCGGGGCGTAGAGGTCGTCCGCAAGATCCAGCAGCGCCCACTTGTCCTTCCCGTTGGGCAGTCCGAACGGCTGGTCCACCGCCTGCCAACCGGCATCCGGATGCCAGGTCTCGAGGGTCGTCGGACCCGGCACGACCGCCGACCCCTGCGACATCGACACGTTGATGCTCGTGTCGGTCCAGAAGATCCAGCACCCGATGACCAGCAGCGGACGCTCCAGGTGCGACACATCACCGAAGTGCAGCGTGAGGGTGTGCGGCTTCACGATCCCCTGGTAGCGCGTCGGTCGGAGCGACTCCGGGTACCGGTGGTCGAAGTCCAGCAGGCGCTCCGTCACGGTCTCGCCTGCCGTGTTCTTCGCAAGCTGGGGAGGTGTTCGTCCCTCGGTGAACACGGGCGCGGGCATCCCGTAGGGCGGCGGAAGGAAACGCTGGTCGGTGAACACCTCGGTTCCTGCGGGATGGTCCACCGCCCAGAGCGACACCTCGTCCAGGTAGACCGTCTCCCAGAGCTCGGACGTGTACTGGAACACGTACGAACCATACTGAGTACCGATCCGATCCTCGGGTAGGGTCATCAGCTCGCGTGGGTTGTCGGGAGCGATCACGCCCTCCGCGGGAACCAGCCCCAGGGGCGCGGCAGCCAGGAGGTCGGTCACGAAAACGAACCGGTTTCCGTCCCATGAGTAGAGGTACGGGCACGATCCCTTCAGAATCTGGGGTTCCAGGACCGTCTGGTTTGGCGCAGGACGGAAGGTGTTCTGTGGGACACCGTTGCTCCACGTCACCCGCATCAGGTCGGCCTGTGCGTGACGTCCCAGGCCGAGGTGCGTCACCGGCCTGCGCACGCGCCTGAGCTGGTAGTGGAGACCGGCC
>JASLMQ010000620.1 GCA_030746455.1 Candidatus Latescibacterota bacterium | reverse complement strand
GAACTTCATTGCCGGAATGGAGCGCGAGCTACTGCCGGACGGAACGCATTTCCACCGCGCGTTCGGATATCATTGTGGCTTCATAGGGAACCCTGTTGCGATGATCCACCTGGGTCGACGGATCGATCCCGGGATGGAATTTCCCGAACGATTCTACTCCCTTACGCAGTTGGCGACTCAGTCCCTTGTTTCGGTCCTCACGCCAACCTTCACCACGCCCGGCATCAATGATGACTTCACTGCAGACATCGCTGAAAAGCGTGACCTGCTCCACCTGGCATCCGAGGCATTCGAACGGGATGACTGGCGCTACCTGGTCTCGGAGGGTAGGGCCGGTACTCGACCGGAAGCACTATCGGTGCTCTTGCCTGATGCTCAGCTCGTAGCGATGCGGTCTGTCTGGTCGAGCGATGCCCACTATCTGTTGTTCAATGTGAGTCCGGACGGTGGGCACCACCACCCGGATACGCTCTCGATCCAGATCTACGCCGCCGGCACGCGGCTTCTGACCGAACCCGGGTGCGGGCACTACTACACGGGAGAGCGCGAACTGTCGAAGCGAAGCTGGTGGCACAATTGCCCCACCCTGGGTGAAAGGATGCTGCCCAACAGCCCCGCGCCACAGGTTCTGCACTGGGAAACGGGCGGCGAGCTCGACTACGCCGTGGGCCAGATCAGCCTTGAGTGCGAGGGAGGGGAGGCCATCTTCCGCCGGCATGTCTACTTCATCCACCGGCGGTACTGGATCCTCTTCGACGAATTCGACCTTCCGGATGGAGAGGTGGTATGGGAGAACTTCCACTTCCCGATCCGGCACTTGACAATTCCCCAGGACGGGCTGTCTTTGGAAGTGAAAGACGAGCAGGGCCCCGGCCTGACCATGGTCGTCGGACAGACCCGATGGAAGGTCGAGAGTGAGCAGGCCAACCGCTGGCTGATGTACGGCGACCCACCGCAGTCCACAACCGTTCTGCACTATGAGGCCGATGCCGAGACGGCCAGGAAGGGATTCGCTGCCTTGTTCGTGCCGTCTAGTGGATCTGAGGACGTCGTTGAGGCCGGTGTGGAGGAGATCGAGACCAGAGAGGACGGATCGACGGCGATCACGGCAATCGTCAATGGGGGTCGGCACAAGGTGGTGACCTGGGCAGCTGTTGCCTCAGGATGAGGCCCCCGGCAAACACCAGTGGAGAAGGTTTCCGTGCGCATACCGGACGTTTGCAGCACCAGGTAGCTCAAGGAGGCGATGGGATGGAGGCGGCAGAGATACACGAGCATTTCGTTGGGATCGGGACGTGGGTGGACTGGGAGGATACGGGTAGATGGCTTCCGGTTCGGGGACCCGGAGACCGAGGTGACGGGAATCGCGGTTGCGTGGAAGCCCTACTGGAAATCGCTCAGGCGGGCGCTCGAGATGGGGTGCAACTTCTTCCTGGGCCACGAGTCGATCTTCCGCGCGGCGACGAAGGGGGACGAGACCACGCAGGCAGGCCCTCTGGAGCAGGAGAAGCTGGTGTGGCTACGCGACAATGGGATGGTCGTGTACCGGTGCCACGACGTGTGGGACGCGATGCCCCGGATCGGCATCCGCGACAGCTGGGCGGCGGGTCTTGGGTTCGAGGGAGAGCCCCTGGTGGATGCGGGATACTATCGGCTGGATGATGCATCGGGATACACGTTCGGATCCCTGTGCGAACACGTGGCCGAACGGGTGCGCACGGTGGGACACGAGTGCGTGCTGGCCGTGGGAGATCCGGCTCAGGAGGTGAGCCGAATCGGGCTGGGCACGGGGGCGATCACCAAGCTCGAGCAGATGGTGGAGCTGGGCGCGGACGTGTGCGTGATCTGCGACGACTACTTCCGGTACGTGCGGGAAGGTGCGCTGTATGAGGAGCTGGGCATCCCCTATATCGTGGTGAACCACGGGGCGAAGGAGGAATGGGGGATGGAAAACCTGTACGAACACACGAAGCACACTTTCGCCGATCTACCCGTGCACTTTCTGCCCCAGGGATGCCCATACCGGACCGTTTGCGCGCCATCCGAGGACTAGACGTACAGGTCGGCGTCAGACTCCGTATTCCCGATACCTGCTGCTCCTCGGGAGTGTGCTACTCCCCGATGATCTTAACGAGCACTCGCTTCCTTCTGTTGCCGTCAAATTCGCCGTAGAAGATTTGCTCCCACGGGCCGAAGTCCAGGTTGCCGTCGGTGACTGCGACAACGGTCTCTCGCCCCATAACTTGCCGTTTGAGGTGCGCGTCCCCATTGTCTTCGCCCGTCAGATTGTGCCGGTACTGTGAGATGGGCTCGTGCGGCGCCAGGCGCTCGAGCCAGCCATCGAAGTCCTGATGGAGGCCCGATTCGTTGTCGTTGACGAAGACCGAGGCCGTGATATGCATCGCGTTGACCAGGCATAGCCCTTCGCGGATCCCGCTCTCCTGAAGGCAGGCTTCGATCTCCGGTGTGATGTTGAGGAACGCCCGGCGGTCGGGCACGTCTATCCAGAGCTCGTGTCGATAGCTTTTCATCTTAGATCCTCCTGCGTTTTGGCGTACGTCCAAAATGGGCCGGTATGCATAGGCCAGTACTGCCGATTTGTCAACAGCCAAGTCACCCAGGCCCGCAAGACGCCGCACCGTTCCCACCCACTTGGTACCGTTGACAGGGAGGGCCCGGAGCACCATAGTCAGACTTGACGTCGGTGCTTGAGTTTCGAAGGTAGAAGGCTGGTGATGATGGCCGAAGCTCGAACATCCCATCAGGTAGAATCGGAGGAGCCACGGACGGGGAAGCAGTCCGCGATCACGGCGCGGTCGGTCGCGCTGGGTCTGCTGACCGCGGCGGGCATCGCCCTGTACGGAAATGCCGGCGAGATGGTACTCCACGTTGGCTCGCTGGTCAAGTCAAACTTCCCTGTTTCACTGGTCCTCGTGTTCACCCTCTGGGTGGTGATCAATATGGGGATCACGTGGATCGCTCCTCGCTGGGCGCTGTCGACCACCGAGCTGATGGTGATCTTCGGGACGACCTGGGTCGCGGGGATGATGCCGGGCGTGGGGTGGATGGGCTACCTGATCGGTTGCCTCCCGGCGCCCCACTTCTTTGCGACACCTGAGAATCGGTGGGCCGAGCTCATCCTGGACGAGCTGCCGGCGTGGGCGTTCCCGGAACCGATCCCGGAGGTGATGGACCGGTTCTACTTCGGGCTGCGCGCAGGGGAGTCGGTGCCGTGGAGAGGCTGGGTGATGCCGGTGTGGTGGTGGTTCTCCGTGTGCCTGGCCATGGCGGGCACCGCCTTCTGCGTGACGACGATCTTCCATCGCCAATGGGCCGACGCCGAGCGGCTGACCTATCCGCTGGTGAGCTTCCCGGTCGACCTGACGGAGGGATTCAACGAGGGCCGGTGCGTCCCGGCCGTCTTCCGGTCGCCGCTCTTCTGGATGGGATTCGCGTGGACGGCGGGGATCATATTCTGGAACATCATCACCTTCTTCCACCCTACCGTGCCCAGGATCACGCTGTTCGACTCGGTGAACACGAAGGCGATGGCGGTGGCCCGAAACTTCCCGCCGGTCTACCTGCGAGTGCTGCCGCTCGTTATCGGGTTGGGCTACCTCTGCAGCCTGGACCTCCTGTTCAGCTTCTGGTTCTTCGGGCTGTTCGCCGTTGTCAAGGTGGGCGTCCTCAACCGCACCGGGTTCACGGTGGGCATGCCCGGGCAGCCCTCCACAGGGAATGAGATCATCAACCTGGAGAGCCACGGGGCGATGACCGTGCTGGTGGTGTGGTCGGTGTGGATGGCACGGCACCACCTGGCCGACGTATGGCGCAAGGCGAGGGCAGGAACCGGCGAAGGTGAGGGTCCGGTGTCGTACCGAGCGGCCCTCCTCGGGCTGGTGGCGTGCGCGGCCTACGTGCTCGGGTACTTCGTGGCCACCGGGATGACGGTGACGATGGCACTGCTGCAGATGGTGCTGATGTTCATCGCCTACTTCACGGCTGCCAAGTACATCGCGGCGAGCGGGTTCGGCTACCTGGTTCCGGTGGGCGGTAAGGGCGGTTGGTGGATGAAGTCGGTGATGGGCACGTCCAAGATGTCGCCACAGAACCTGACGGCGCTGGAGCTGATGAACAGCAGCGCGCTTTTCGGTGCCGGGCGGCTGCAGACGGTGCAGATGTTGCCCCACCACCTGAAGGCGATGGACGGTGTGACGAAGGGGCGCGGCTGGGTCGGGAGCACGGTGTTCCTGGCCTTCGTCGTGGGCTTCACCGTGAGCGCGGCATCGATCATCTACTTCTGCTACTCCCATTCGGCGCTCTACCTTCGGTCGTGGACGCTGTGGGAAGGGCCGCACGGGATCTATGGGCGAATGGCGCAATCCCTCGGGGAATCCGAGAGGACGATATTCGATATCCAGAAGCTTGGCGTCTGGCTGTGGGGAGCGGGCCTCGCCTCGCTCCTTGCGCTGCTGCGTAGTCGGTTCGCGTGGTGGCCCCTGCACCCGCTGGGCCTGGCGTTCCAGTACACGACCGGGCCCCGGTACTACGCGCTGAGTATCCTGATGGTGTGGATGGCGAAGCTGCTGATCGTGCGCGTCGGGGGGCCGCGGATGTACGACAAGGCCAAGCCGTTCTTCTATGGAACCGTGATCGGATATGCCATTGGGATCGGCGTGGGAATGGTGGTGGATATCATCTGGTTCCCGGGGCAAGGACACGGCTTCCATAACTACTAAGGCATTGTAAATTGGAAATTTAGAAATGGAAAATGCAGGGGCGGGGCGAAGGTGCTAGGGCTAGGCAAAGAGGCAGGATGGGGCTGAGAGGGAGTCCTGGAAAGCCAGGCGAGTCAGGGCAATGGAAAATGCAAAGTACTAGCCAAACGCAAAATGCAGAACCGGGAGGAGCGATATGAGGACGGTGACACTGCTGCTGGCGATCGTAATGGTACCGACGGTGGCGTGGGGGGATCTGCCGAGGACGGGGGATCCGACGACGCAGATTACGGTCACGGTGGGACAGGGAGAAGCAGACTTCCAGGGGACGGATGACAAGTCCCTTCAGGGCGCGCTGGACTATGTGGCGCGTCTCGGGGGCGGGGTGCTGCACATCCTGCCCGGTGAGTACTCGATGCGCAACGCCCTGCACCTGCACTCGAAGGTCACGGTGCGTGGCTCCGGAGAGAACACCGTGCTGAAGAAGACGCCCTCGGTGCGTTCGAAGCTGTCACGCGATTCGGATTGGTACGAGCGGGTGGTCTACGTGGAGGATCCGGCGGGATTCAGCGTGGGCGGGGGCGTGATGCTCCAGAGCGATCGGAGGCCGAAGGGCGTGTTCCAGTCGCTGCAGTTCACCATCGTGCGGATCGACGGGAACGCATTGACGGTGCACAAGCGTCTGGACAAGAACTTCTGGTTGAAGGACGGGGCGTCGTCGGCCACGCTCTATCCCCTGATCCGCGGCGAGCGCGTGAACGATGTGCGGATCGAGGGTATCGTGCTGGACGGAAATCGCGAGGAGAACGAGGAAATCAACGGGAACTACGCCGGGGCCATCTTCATGCAGTGGTGCGACGATGTGGTGATCGACGGGGTAACGTGCCGGAACTACAACGGCGACGGGATCAGCCTGCAGGTGTGCGACGATCCGCAAATCCTCAACACGACGTGCGTCAACAACGCCAACCTGGGGCTGCACCCGGGCAGCGGCACGCAGCGTCCGGTATACCGGAATTGCGTGTCGAACGGGAACGGACAGGGCTTCTTCTTCTGCTGGGGGGTCATGGGTGGGCTGGTGGAGGACTGCGAGTTCATCGACAACGTGGACTACGGGATCTCGGTGGGGCATCGGGATACGGACAACACGATCCGCAACTGCCGGATCGTGGGGAACCGGAAGATCGGCGTGTACTTCAGGAAGGAAGAGACGGAGTTTTTCGGCGGTCACCGAAACGTGCTCGAGAACTGTGAGATCATGGACAACGGAGCGGACGCCGACGGCGTGGGGATCGACATCCGGGGAGAGACACACGACCTGATCTTCCGGGACTGCAAGATCGGAGATACGGGGAAGGGCATACAAAAGATCGGGATACGTATCGGACCCAAGGCGACGAAGATAGAATGGCCGGGGAGCAGCTTCGTGGGGTTGGCTACGGAGGTCGAGCGGGCAAAGGAGGAATGAGAGAGGCGAGAAGCATTGAGAACTGAAAAACGAAAATTGTCCACTGAGTCCCGGAGGTAGACCGGGGCTCTGTGTCAGGAGTCGAGAGCGTGGAGGACCGAAAGCACATAGGCCAA
>JASLMQ010000619.1 GCA_030746455.1 Candidatus Latescibacterota bacterium | reverse complement strand
GAGCTGTCCCTCCTGCGTTCCCTCGTCGCACGCGGGGCACCCCATGAACCGGAACCCGTTCCGATCGGGAACCAGCGCCACCATCTCCTCCTCGGACATGGCCATGATGGGCTTCACCCGGTTCTTCAGCCGTCTGATCCCCTTCTCGGTCTGCTCGACCAGATAGACCGGGTGCTTCACCTCGGCCGATCCACCGGCCTGGGACGGTCCCACAGTACCCACGATGAGCCAAGTGACCATTAGTACAGCCGTACCTCTCCACGCCCTGCGCCTTGGGCAGCTCAGGTTGGCCTGGCTACCGGTTCTAGCTTCCCATCGGTGTGTATCTGCGTTCATCTGTGGTTCCGCTTTGTTAGTCTTGTTTTGGCCTGTCGATCGTGACAAGCGATGACGTTCGGATACGACATCCAACGCGTCCAAGGATATCCCGAAGCGGGAAGAACAGGTGACGTGCCCCTTCCTGATCCACCGCGACGCCGGGATCGCCATCCAGGACCAGGCAGCTCTCTCCCCCAACCGTTTGGGCTTCCTTCACCACATACGCCAGTGTCGAGCCATCGCCGAAGGTCACGACGACGGTCGCGCCAATCAGCGCGTCTGCGTCAGGCAGATCTCTGTCCACCACCAGTCCGTTACAGCCGTCGCCGTCCTCCTCCCGAAGCGTGCGCTGCACCTCAGTCTCGAGGACGCCACCGGCCTCGATCTCCTGGTCCCGCCAACGCAGCCGCGTCCCGCCCCACAGCCCCATCATCTCGGCGACGCCGTCTCGTTCACGGACGAAACCGACCTCGCCTTCCAGTGCCAGATCACCAGCCTGCAGCACACGGTTGCCCGGCGACACCCGGTGAACGACGTGGTCCGTCACCCCGTTGTGATCGACCTGGAGCGCCACTGCGTCCGACTCCTCCTCAGTGCAGATTCGGGCGACCCGCCGGATCCATCCTTCCTTCTCGAACGGCTCGTGGATCGCGGCGAAGGCGCTGCACAACTGCGCCTTTCCTTGCCGACGGGCCATGAAGATCGGCATTCGATCGCGATCGACGAGCGCGTCATTCTCTTCGGCGCGCCGGATCGAGGGGGCGTCACCGAGGAATGCCTCTGCATCTTGCGGCCCAGGCAGGTGCGACCGCAACCCCGTAAGCGTGGCGTCGAACCTGAACGTCACCACACAGTCGCCCTCTGCTTGGCCGTGTTGAACGTTCTGGAAGCAGGCGTAGTTTGGGTTGCGCCCATCCGCATCGCCACGGTCCCGCTCGTTCTCAGGGTGCCGGACCTCGACGCCGGGTAGAAGGTGCTCCCCATAGGACTCCAGAGGCACGCTGACCTCCGCGTGGCTATCGAGGTCGGCGTTGCCATGGATCACCCAGTCGTGCTGGGATCCCCCCTCCACGCGAAACAGGTCGACGACGTATGAGTTGGGCTCGCCTGCATCGATAAGGAACACCGTCCGCTCGTAGACGCGCGCTCGACCCGGGTAGGCCCGCTCCGCGCTGGCCGACATCCACTGGACCGCACCGTGCCGGGTCTCGAAGGCCGTGAGACATCCGTCCGTCGGCCTCTCCACGAACGCCCGACGATCCTTCCACTTCGGACGCTCGTTCCTTGTGAACTGCTCCTCCTCGTCGATCACGACCGTGTTGTGGCACAGCGTACTCGTCGCCCAGGCCCGCCCGCGAGTGTGGGTGTACCCCAGATCCGACAGCAGCTCGTGGCCCTTCGCGAAGAGCGCCAGGCTCAGGTTGTCTGCGTGCTCGTGCCCGTAGCCGCCCGAGAAGTGGAGATGGGCCTGGATCTGGCTCGCGCCCTCGCCGGCACCCAGCCAGGCGTGGCCATAGCCGGTCAGCAGCCGTGAGGCTGATCGCAGGGGAACGAGCACATCGTCGTACGAACAGTTGCAGTCATGGATGGGGAGCAGCCGTCCATCGGGATATCGGCAGTCCTCGAGGAGCTGCTGCGCACGAGCCACGTTCGAGACGTCCCGTTCAAGGTCCAGGTTCTCGAAGCGCGCGCCATCGGTACCGTCTACGTAACGAGGAGGGTCCGAATGGCTCCGTAGGGCATCGAATACCCGGCCCATCCCTCGCTGCACCGCGGCGCGGTGGTAGCCCAGGCTTCCCTCGCACCACATGCCGTCGAGGAAGAACCGGAGCTCGAACAGCCCTTTGGACCGCCGGACCGCCTCGTAGACCAGGGAGGCATCGCCTAGAACACGCCCGATTACCGCATAGCCCAGGCAGATGCGCGGGCTCATGTTATCGTATGTAGGCGGGTAGTTGCCCTCGTGCCGGACCACTGCCCGGAAGAGGTCGTTCTCGATCCGAGCCCTCACCTCCATCCCGACTTCGTCCGACAGCCGCTCCAGTTCACCACTGTCGCATACGGCGTCGTACGCGAAGACCAGGTCGGACGGCATCTCGTCCGGGTGCCATCGGCCCCATTTCCCGCCGTGGATGGGGTACGGCGGCTCCAGCGCGAAACCCTTCTGGACGAATGCCCGGTCTTCGCTCACAATGAAGCCCGGATAGTAGCGCGCAAACGCATCCAGAATCAGCACCGCACGACGCGCATAGTCCCTGTCGCCCGTTGCCTGATAGAGCTCGCCCAGCATCTGGGTCCAGGTGGCGAGGTAGACCCGTGCCTGCCGCCAGGCCTTTGCGCTGAAGAAGTGTCTGTACCCGCTGTCGTTTTCCCAGTACGGGTACTCGACCTCCTCTCCCACGGGGTTGACGACCAACAGCGATTGGTCCTCGGGGTACTGCTCGTTGGGGAACACCATGTCGCAGTACTGGCACGTCACTCGATTGGGGTCAGCAACCGTCCAGCCCAGCTGTCCTTCCTGCGCCCCACCGTCGCAGTTGGGGCATCCCACGAACAGGAACCCCGTCCGGTCCGGCACGATGGCGACCATCTCCGCCTCGGGCATCGCCATCAACGGAGCGACGGCCCGCTCCCGGTCCCTCACCTCGGCGTCGGAGAGATCGGCCCTGTAGATCGGATGCGACACGATGTCAGTCCCCGACGAGCCCCTTGGCGTTCTTGTAGGCGATCTTCTCGAACGCCTCCTCGGGAAGCTCCAGTCCCTTCAGGAAATCCATCAGCTCCATGTGGAACTGGTCTCGCGCGAAGAGCAATCGGTCCTGGAACTCGATCAGGAAGCCCTTACCGAACTCCGGATCACGCGAGATAGCGCCCATCGCGGAACCGGCGGACAGGTCGGCATAGAGCGTGTCGTACTTCCGCATCATCTCGACGGTCTTCCCGCCCGGTACCACCGGTCCCTTGGGATAGTCTTCCTGCTCGGCCTTGCCGTCGCCGGAGACGTTCGCCCAGAAGCCCTGAGCGTGTCCGATGAAGATCGTATCCGGGCACGCCACAATCGCGCGCTCGAGCGCCTCGATGCTGCCGCCGTACCACCAGTTCGGCCAGGGGTACCCTCTCGTCCCGGAGCCCGGGTATTGCAGGTGGATCGTCACCGGCAACCCCAGCTCCCCGCAGACCTGGTAGAGCCGGATCGAGTCCGGGTCGTCGAACTGCAGCCGCACCTTCAGCTCTCCCGCCACGCGGACCCCGTGGATGTCCACCGCCGCGCGAAGCCGGTCGATCGCATCGGGTCGCTTCGGATGGGGAATGTAGCCCATCACGAAGCGGTCGGGCGCCTCCCGCCCCACCTGGAGCACGTCCTCGAACGGCACCGCCACGTTGCCGATCGGCAGATGGGCGTTCGTGCTCGGCATGTAGTCCTGTTGCGGGCACTCCCACGAGAGCAGCCACATCTTGTCGATGCCGTTGTCGTCCATGTTCTTAAGGGTCTTCGTTGCGTTGTGCCCCCACCAGTTCGGGTGGTTGTGTGCATCGATCAGCATGAGTCATCTCCTCTCGTTTCTATCTGGGTTTGTGGAAAGATCAGTCCTGGATACCGGATGAGTCACAATGCATCTTCCTGCGCATTACATGTGGTATAGGCTCTCTTGCCTGCCTATTGGCCCCAATCTGCGGCCCACCGCCTAGGGCCTACAGCAGCTTCCTGTGCTGGTGGATCACCTTCCTGAAGGCCGTCGCGAATTGCTCGATGAAGCCGTCGGCGGCGTTGATGTGCCCCTTGAACGACATCACCCTCTCGGGCATGCTCTCGGAAACGGGGAAGTCCCCCATCTTGTAGCGCGGCAGAGGCACGTCGGCCGGGCCAATGTGGCCCGGTCCCCAGAGCCCGGGCAGATCGCGCGTATACAGGGAGCGAACGTGCTCCAGGTGGTGGACCCCGAAGCCCAGCCGAATCGACGCACCCTCTGCCTGCATAGCCTCAACGAACTTGGAGGCAGGTAAGCCGCCCAGTTCCTCGGCGTCGTACACCAGCTTGATCCCCCCGAAGAGCTCAACGCCCTTGGCTTTGGTATAGTCGCGCACAGGACGGATGCCCGGGAGCCCCCAAATCCGCTCGAACAGGGCCTCACGGTTGGCGGCAAGGTGTTCCAGACGATACGGCAGGTACTTCAGCGACACCAGCCCGAGGGCCATAGCCAGCGGATGGGCTCGCCACTTCCAGCCGAGAAGCTGTGGCTCCAATTGCTTGTATACCGGGTTCGTCAACTCCTCCAAAGCACCTGGGCGGTGCAGGTGGCAATAGATCAGGGCTCGTTCGTACAGCTCGCGGTCGTTGGTGGCCACAATGCCCGCCTCTCCGCCGGCGACCGGCTTGCCTCCTGGGATTGATCCCTGCATGCTGAAGCAGGCGATGTGCCCCACGTTCCCGATCTTCACGCCGCCCCACTCGCTGCCGTGAGCGTGGGCGGCGTCCTCCACAACTACGAGGTCGTGCTTCTCGGCCAGCCCGAGAAGGGCGTCCATATCGCACACCCGGCCACACGAATGGATGGGCGCGAGCACCCGGGTCTTCCGTGTGATCCGCGCCTCCGCGTCCGCCGGATCCATCAGAAGCGTATCTGGATCGATCTCGCAGAAGACGGGCGTTGCCCCCAAGTGCAACGCACCGGCGTAGCTGCCGATGTAGCCGATGGTGGGGGTAATGAACTCATCTCCCGGCCCCAGCCCGGCGGCAAAGAACCCGCTCGCGATTGCCGAGTGCCCGTGACTCGTCGTGAGTACGTACTTGCACCCAATGTATTCCCGGAACCGATCCTCGAATTCTTTGGGCACACCTCGCCCAGCGCCCGAGAGGGTGCCTTCTTCGATCACCTGGCACACCGCCGCCTTTTGCTCTTCCACCGGACGCGGCCACTGCTCCGACGTGTCGACCGAAATCGCCTTCGGTCCACCAAGTACTGCGAGTTCATCAGCCATCCCAGTAGCCTCCTCTTGTGCTCGATCTGCAGGATGAGCTCAGCCTTGGACCCCTTCCAGCGATTCGTCGTTAGCTGTCGGCGCCGTCCGGAGCAGCGTGGTCTTGCCGCGATCCGGTGCAGCCTGTCATCCCTGCTTAGGCTTTGTCCTTCCGCTCCACCCATATTGGACTCGTCCATCCGCGCGGTCCACGCGCCACGGCGACGGTCGACGGGTAGTGCCGCCAGGGAGAGGCCTGCTCCGCGGCCAGGTAGTAGAAGTGCTTGCCGGGCCGGCAGTCCGTGTCGGTCCAGCATCCCGATCCCTCAAAACCCGCCACCGGCCACGTGTGAATACAGAGCCCGTCCCGAATGAGCCGCACAGTCGCAGGGGGTTCCGTGAAGGTCGCCTCCCACCGGACCTCCGGCGCCCCATCGGTCGATGTCTCCTCCCCAATGAAGGCGTCGTTCACCCAGAGCTTGAGCACCAGCCGCGAGCCGTCCGTCGCGAAACAGCGGTGCGCCCGGAACGCCTCGAGGATTGCCTCACGCGTCAGTTCGCGCGCGTACACTCCGGTGAGCCCGCCGCCCACGCCGGGATTGCGGCGGTGGTTATCGCTCGCCCCGATGAACCCGATACGCTGGCCCGACTTGAGCACGCCATGGACCTTCGACAGGTACTGCGGGTCCAGCATGTGCACCCGCCATCCCGAGCAGATCTCGACGTTGGTCTCCGCCGGCGAGTCGGTCAGCACCCAGTTCTCGTGATGCGCATGCAGGAGGGCACCGTGCTCCTCGGCCAAGCCCGTTAGCGCATCCATGGGATCGCCATCGACTTCGGTGTAGCGGATCAGCGGAAGCGACTCGTCGCGCGCTAGCACCGAGCGGTGGTAGCGCACCCGATCTCTTGGTTTCTTGCACGTCCACTCGAATCCCGGCACCATCACGAACGAACCGTCTTCGTGGAAGTGCCGAGCGTAGGCACGCGAGAGCTCGTACTCGGAGGACATCAAGCTGATCACGTGCCTGTCGTTGTCCTGTAGGGCCAGGCAATCGAGCTGCGCCTTGTCGCGCGCGTAGGCGATCAGCTCATCGACCTCGCCCTCCGCGTCCGTAGAAAGCGTCGTGTGCACGTGGGTATCCGTCCAGTAGAGCAAACAGACGTCTCCCATGTCCCCGCCCAGGCGCACCCTCGGCCTCGGGCCGGGTTGTCGGTCACGGAGCAGGACCGGGCGCCAGCCCGTCCAGGGGGCCTCCCCCTCCAGCG
>JASLMQ010000618.1 GCA_030746455.1 Candidatus Latescibacterota bacterium | reverse complement strand
CGGACATCATTCGCAACAATCAACTGGGAGGAACCAAAATGGCACTTCGCTTTGGAATCATCGGCACCGGAATCATGGGGAAAGCCGGCGGCAGGATCCTGCAGCTCGTCGACGACCTGGACGTCGTGGCCCTCGCGGACGTCTCCGAGAAGAGCCTGGCCGCGGCCGCCGAGGAACTCGGCGTCGACACCACCTACAGCAGCTATGAGGAGATGCTCGACAAGGCGAACCTCGACGCCGTCTACGTCGCCACCCCCGATTGGTTCCACCGCGACCCCTGCATCGCCGCGCTCGAGGCCGGCTGCCACGTCATCGTCGAGAAGCCGATGACCACGGTGCAGGAGGAGGCCGAGGAGATCCTCAAGGTCGTGGACAAGACCGGGAAGAAGTTCCAGATCAACTTCAACCACCGCTGGCTCTCGGCCTACCACAAGATCAAGGCCATGATCGACGACGGCGACCTCGGCGAGCCCGTCATCGGCTACGCGCGCAAGAACAACCCCGTGCTCGTGCCCACCAGCATGCTCGCCTCCTGGGCTGAGGACAGCAGTCCGGCCTGGTTCATGTCCTCCCACGACATCGACCTGATGGTCTGGTGGTTCGGCGCAATACCCACCGAGGTCTACGCCAAGGGCATCAAGCGGGTCCTCAAGTCGAAGGGCATGGACACCTGGGACGGCATCCAGTCCCTCGTCACCTTCGACGGCGGCCAGTTCGCCACCTTCGAGGCCGCCTGGATCTACCCCAACACCAGCCCGTACATGCCCGACTCCTACATGGAGGTTATCGGCACGAACGGCACCACGCAGATCGACCGCCAGGCCGAAGCCATCGACGCGATCCTCGACGAGAAGTTCACCTGCCCCAGGACCTTCCTCAACTACAAGGTCTTCGACCAGTGGGTCGGCGCCATGCCGTCCTCGATCCGGTCGTTCGTCCACGCCTGCAGAACGGGAGCCGACACCGTCGTCAACGAGCGCGAGGGCCTCAAGAGCACGGCGATCCTCGACGCCATCCATAGGTCATTGGAGTCCGGCAAGCCCGAATCCATCAAGCTGAACCTGTAGACAGTTGGGGAAACTTGGTCAGGAGGCAGTACGGAACACCGTACTCCGGGTACCAACGGTGCCGGCCCCGAGCGCCTGCTGCCCCTCAGATCACGAACGAGGCAGGCCGACACCTTGCCGCCAGCCACCACGGAAGGGAGGCGACCGGACCCAAGAACGGCGCTTTGGAGCCCCGAAGGGGCGATAGTGAATAGCCTGGGGCGTCAGCCCCAGGTAACGCACACGGCGGTAGATCAACTAGCCCCGGAGGGGCGACAGAAGGGGTGGGGTAGGGCAGCCTCCCAACCGCAGGTGTAAGGATCTGCCAGACAACAAACTGACCCATTATGGCCTACGATCTGGTTCTGCCCCGCCCGGGGGCCTCTAGAGCTGCCTGACAGTCGGCCCGCAAACACAAAGGGCCTGGCGATCCCCTCGCCAAGCCCGCTTTTCGCTTCTGATCCTTATCTTCAGTACCTCTCTACCTGTCCCACCTCCGAACCGTTATCCCTTCCACCTGCCCCCAGTCCTGCAATTTCCAATGCTTTCGTTTCCAAGCCTCTCTGCCCGTCTTTCCTCCCAGATCCGGCGCCACCCAGGCGGCTCGTCCGTCAATTTGCATTTTACAATGGTTCTCGCCTTCCTCAGTTCTCCCTGAACCACTCTACCGTCTTCTCCAGCCCTTCTTCGGGTCGAACCTTCGGTTCCCATCCCAACAACTGTCGCGCCAGCGTAATGTCCGGCTGCCGAACCTTGGGATCGTCCAGCATCGCTTCTTGGTGGATGATCTCGCTCTTGCTTCCCGTGATCTTCACGATCTGCTGGGCGAGCTCCAGGATCGTCATCTCCGTCGGGTTGCCGATGTTCACGGGCTCGATGTGGTCGCTCTCCATCAGCCGGTAGATCCCCGCCACCAGATCGCTCACATAGCAGATGCTGCGCGTCTGGGTCCCGTCGCCGTAGATCGTGATCGGGTCGCCCGACAGGGCCTGGGAGATGAAGTTGGGGATCGCGCGGCCGTCGTCCTTACGCATCCGCGGCCCGTAGGTGTTGAAGATCCGCACGATACGGGTGTCGATGCCCACCTCCCGGTGGTAGGCCATCGTCATCGCCTCGGCGAAGCGCTTGGCCTCATCGTACACCCCGCGCACGCCGATCGGATTGACGTTACCCCAGTAGCTTTCCGGCTGGGGATGGACCAGCGGATCTCCATAGGCCTCCGACGTCGATGCCAGCAGAAACCTTGCGCCCTTCACGCGCGCCAGGCCCAGCGTCCGGTAGGTCCCGATGGCGCCTACCTTCATCGTGTGGATCGAGTGCACCAGGTAATCCTTGGGACTTGCGGGACTCGCGAAGTGCAGGATGTAATCCAGGTCGCCGGTCACATAAACGAAGTTGGTCACATCGTAGTCGAGAAACGTGAACCCTTTGTGGCCGATCAGGTGCGCGATGTTCTCCGCCCGTCCCGTCAGCAGATTGTCCATCACCACCACTTCGTGCTCTTGTGCCAGAAGGAACTCGCACAGGTGAGAGCCAAGAAACCCCGCGCCTCCCGTGACCAGTATGCGCATCGCTCACGGCCTCCAGTATTCGGCCTCTACCGCCGCCGATCGCTCGAGAGCCTCCCCTACGTCCCTACACCGGGTCCCATGGAAAAGGTGCCCCGGACACCGGCAATCCGAGGCCCCGAAACGCGGAACAGACAGCCCCAGAATCCGACTCAGGGCTCGCGCGATCCGGCACTCCAGCCGATCCTCGGAGACAACGGTCCACGCCCCCGCCAGCTTGGCCTCGGTCAGGAGGTAGTCCACATGCCACCGCAGCGGTCCGCCCCGTGCGTGACGGGCCAGCCTCCCATCGAGGCCTCCCATCGCGCTGCCCACATAGAAGTAAGGTCCCGGACGGAACCGGAACCTTCCCAGACGGCCAATCTCAAGCTCGCACGCTCGATTCAGTTTGATATCCAGAACGTAAGAGCCTCGCCTCACCCCTGCTCCCCGTTCAGCAGTCGCATGAGAATCGCCTTCTGGATGTGCAGCCTGTTCTCCGCCTGGTCCACGGCCACGCACCTCGGGCTTGCCATCACCCCCGCCGTG
>JASLMQ010000617.1 GCA_030746455.1 Candidatus Latescibacterota bacterium | reverse complement strand
GTGAAGCGCAAGATCGAGGCCATCTTCCGAGAGGAGATGGCCGCCATCGACTGCGCGGAGCTCGTGATGCCCATCGTCCAGCCCGCGGAGCTCTGGCAGGAGAGCGGACGGTGGAGCGAAGTCGGTCCGGAGATGCTCCGCATGCAGGACCGGGCCGAGCGCGATATGTGCCTGGCCATGACTCACGAGGAAGCCGTGACGGACCTGGCCAGGTATCTGATCCACAGCTACCGCCAGGTGCCGATGAGCGTCTTCCAGATCCAGACCAAGTTCCGCGACGAACCCCGCAGCCGCGGCGGTCTGATCCGCGTCCGCGAGTTCACGATGAAGGACGCCTACAGCTTCCACCTGGACGAGGACAGCCTGGATGAGACCTACCAGGACATGTTCCGTGCCTACGAGAAGATCTTCGCGCGGGTGGGACTGGGCGACTCGGTCATTTCCGTGGAGAGCGACACGGGCATGATGGGCGGGACGGGCGCCCACGAGTTCATGTACCTCAACGCAGCAGGCGAAGACACGCTGCTGCTGTGCGACGGCTGCGACTACCGCGCCAACCGGCAGGTCGCCGAGTACCGGCGCGAGGATCCAGTGGTGGAGGATCCGAAGCCGCTCGAGGAGGTACACACCCCAGGATGTACTACCATCGCGGAGCTCGCCGAGTTTCTCGACATCCCCGAGAGCAAGACCGCCAAGGCGGTCTTCATGATCGGCACGATCGAAGGGGAAGACCGCTTCGTCTTCGCCATCGTTAGGGGAGATCACGAGCTCAACGAGACCAAGCTCGCCAACGCCGTCAAAGCGGCAGAGATGCGCCCCGCGACCGACGACGAGATCCGTGCGGCCGGCTCCGAGCCGGGATACGGCTCGCCCATCTCTGCAGATGACTCTGTACTCGTGGTGGTGGACGACTTCGTGGCCCAGTCGTCCAACCTCGTGTCCGGCGCCAACAAGGTGGACTACCACTATCTCAACGTGAACGCGGGACGCGACTACGAGCCCGATATCGTAGCCGACCTCGTCGCGGTCGAGGAAGGAATGCCGTGCCCCGCCTGCGGCGCTGCCCTCCGGAGCACGCGCGGGATCGAGGCGGGAAATATATTCAAGCTCGGAACGAAGTACAGCGAGGCCCTGGGGGTGGCCGTCCTGGACGAATCCGGGAAGTCCCGGCCCGTCGTGATGGGTTCCTACGGCATCGGCACCGGGAGGCTCCTGGCCTGCGTGATCGAGGCGCATCACGATGACAACGGCATCATCTGGCCGATGTCGATCGCGCCCTTCCACGTCCACATCGTCGTCCTGGGGGGCAAGAAGGCGGACGGGGAGATGGAGGCGGCCGAGAAGATCTACGCCGACCTCCAGGAGGCCGGTATCGAGGTGCTTCTGGACGACCGCGACGAGAGGGCCGGGGTGAAGTTCAACGATGCGGATCTTGTCGGCGTCCCGATCCGGATCACCGTGGGCTCACGCGGCCTGGAGAAGGGGCAAGTCGAGGTCAAGCTCCGCCACGAGGACGAGCGCTCCGACGTCCCGCTCTCAGATCTCCTCGCGCACGTTCAGTCCCTGATGAAGGAGTAACTGGGAAGCCATTAGCGTAGGGCTTCATCCCCACGATCTCCGTCGCGGAGTTTGCGGCCAAGCCCCGGAGGGGCGACAGTCAATAGCCTGGGGCGTCAGCCCCAGGAGCAGGTGCATGAGCAAGGCGTCGAGCCCTGGAAGAGCCTGCCCCGGACTTGATCCGGGGGCGGCAGAACACCATCGCAGCTACCACAACCGAAGATATCATCACCCAGAAGGGAACCGAAATGTCAGCAGAACAAAGGCTCATCCAGATGGGACTCACGCTACCTGAGCCACCGCAGCCCGCCGGCGCCTACGTTCGCGCCAGGCGATCCGGCGACATCATCTACGTGGCCGGGCAGATACCGACGGTCGACGGCGAAGTGAGATACTCGGGGAAGGTCGGAGCGGATCTCACGCTGGAGGAGGGCTACGAGGCGGCAAAGCTGTGCGGGCTCAACGCGCTGGCCGTGCTCAGGGCCGAGGCGGGATCGCTCAACAACATCGCCCAACTCGTGCGGGTAGCCGGATTCGTCTGTTCTGCCGATGGCTTCACCGATCAGCCGAAGGTCATCAACGGCGCTTCCGAACTCTTCGCGGAGGTACTGGGCGAGGCCGGAAGGCACGCGCGCGTCGCCGTGGGCGTCAACGAGCTCCCGCTCGGCTCGGCGGTAGAAGTAGAGGTGATGGCGGAGGTGAGATAGGCCTATAACGCGTTGTATGATGGGCCAGGGATGTTGCTTGTCCGCTGAACGCAGCTACCCCATCTGCCTGAGTGATCTGGGTCCGGACTTCGGTCCGGGCCCAGATTGTATCGAAGGCCGGGCCTGGGAGAGATCCGGGCCGGTTTGCCTTGCCTAGGGGTGTCGGGATTCCTGGTCCTTCCACCTCGATACACCTGACCCGCCTGCGGCGGCTCAGGCACTCGGTGTGGACGGATGGACCGCCTTCGCAGGATTAGCCGATGCAATGGCTTGGGCCTGATGAGCTGCCCAGCGGTTCCGGGACCCCAAACCGCCTTCCCGAACCACGACTCACGCCTCTCCGTAAAACCGCCCCTCATCCTCCAGATCCCAATCCGTCTCCTCGCGCCACCGCGCGATCAGCCCGCGCTGTCCCGCCTCGTCCAGATAGGGGTCCTGCATCGCCGCACCCATCAACGCGATCGATGCCGGGAGCTGCACTCCCCTCCGCGTGTAGGGATCCGCTTGCTCGTGGCCCTTCCGCTCCCGCCCACCGAAGATCCGGTAGTCGAACATGTAACCCGTCTTCCCCCGTCCGGCGGCCGTCCGGCACCAACTGAAGGTTCGGGCCACCCGAGTCTCGACGGGGTGATCCGCCCCGACCTCCGGAAACAACAGCGCGCGCCCCAGCTTCGCGAAGTGTTCGAACCGCGGCGCGGCATCGAGCCAGTCCACGAGCGACGTCTCTTCGTCCGCACCCCACGCGAAGATGTGTCGCACCTGTTCCGTGATCCCCCTAAACGTCTCCGCCATCCGCCGCTTGCCTCCCCGGTCGGGGTCCATCTTGATGTGAAGCATCACCTCCGCATCGGGCCGGATCTCGTGAATCCGCTCAGTCAGGAAGTTCACCACCATCACGTCCCACTCGTGGGGCCCCAGCGCGCTGCACTGACCACAGATACAGTGGCGTCCGATCTCCCTGGCCGGTTCGATGTCGATGCCGTCCAGTTCGGGCTCTAGTCGATCGGCCAGAATGCCCGCCATCCACTCTCTCGTCTCTTCATCGTGCGGGCAGAGGGCCGTATCGGTCCCCCAGGAGCTCGGCATCAGGAGATGCGCGGGCACGTCCGGCTCGGCCATCCGGTGCTCCGGTCCCCCTCCGCTGAACCCGTAGATCGCCCTCGCCAGCCGAATGCCCTTCGCGTGGGCGTACTTGGCCGCCTCGTGCCACGCATCCCTGAAGCCGTCGCCGTTCGTCCAGAAGACCACGAGCCAGTTCAGACCCGCTGCGGCCAGGTGATCCAGGAAGTCATGGTTGACCGCGATATCGGCGGGGTCCGTGGAGAAGCCCTTGCGGTGGAAGAGATTCCAACCGCACTCGATGGTCCCGCGGATGTCGAAGGCCCTTCGCGCCACGGTCATCGATACACGCACCTTTCGGGTTGTCGGATCGGCAGGCCCAAGGGGATCCATTCCAAGCTCTGGACGTCTGCAATGACAGAACCACAGGTACGATAGCCCGTGCGACCGTCCAGGCCAAGCGGAATAACCCCCGCTCGATCAGGCCTTGAACTACCAAGCTTCACCGTCGTATATTGCCTGGGCACGATTGGCGGGTACGATCGGGTCTCTGACGTCAGACGTTTCCTTTCACGTCTGACCGCCCGTCCGCCTTTACGAGCCACGAACCACGATCCACGCCTGTCCGCCGAGGCGGCGCAAGCCGCGAAGGCGGAAGCCGCGAAGGCGGAAGCCGCGAAGGCGGAAGCCGCGAAGGCGGAAGCCGCGAAGGCGGAAGCCGCGAAGGCGGAAGCAACGAACCACGCAAGAGGTAACGCGAAATGACCCTCGATGACGAAATCGCCAAGGCACAAGGAGACCCAGCCGAACTGGAGTCGCTCTACAGAAAGGCCGTGGCCGACGACGAGTTGGAGGCCTTCAAGGAGGCGATCGCCGGGTGCGTCAGGGAGGATCCCGAGAGCCTGCTCCTCGCCGCGTGGACCTGCCGTCTGGAGATCCAGGTGGCCCCCGCCGCCGTTGCGCTCCTACGCGTGACACCGGAGTCCGAGGACACCCGGAACTGGACGGTCGCCGTGATCGGGAGCGTCGTTCTCGGGATCATCTTCGCCCTGTTTGCGGGCGGCAAGCCCCCGGTCCCGGCCCCGGAAGCCGCGAATCCCCTCTTCTGGATCTGCTGGGCACCCGTCGTGGGCCTGGGTGTGCTCTTCTACCTCGCGAGTGCCGACCGATCGGGTGAGCGCCGCGCCTGGTGCTGGGGGGCTGGCATCACCATTGCCGTGCTTGCCGCGCTTACGGCCCTCCTCACGTGGGGGCGAACCGACGGAGTCGCCTCCTTGATCGCGCTGCACCTCCCCTTCGTCACCTGGTCGGTTGTAGGCGCAAGCCTGGTCCTGGGGCGTCCCGACCCTGCCCGGCAGTTTCACGCGTTCATCGTGAAATCGATGGAGACGGTGCTCACCATCGGCGTGTACCTCCTCGCCGGAGTCGCATTTGCCGGGCTGACCTACGGCATCTTCGACGCGCTGGGCATCAGGATCTCGGAAGACACTATGCGGATCTTAGCGGCCTGGGGTTTCGGTGCGGTTCCCTTGCTCGCCCTGGCCAGCGTCTACGATCCTGCACTCCCGCCGGCGGGGCAGACCTGGTCCTCGGGACTCGCCCGAATCCTGACCATCCTGACCCGCATCATGCTGCCGCTGGCCCTCGGCGTGCTGGCCGTGTACGTGTGTGTGTTTATCCCCGCCTACTTCTGGCGTCCGTTCGGTGAGCGAGAGGTCCTGATCGTCTACAATGCTACCATCATGGCCGTGCTGGTGCTGCTGGCCGCTTCGGCAATTGGTCCCGACGACGCGCGGTCCGAACGGGAAGACCGCCTCGTGCGCTACGGAATCCTCGTGCTGGGGATCCTGGCCATCCTGCTCAACCTCTACGCCCTTGCTGCCATCATCAGTCGGACGGCCGAATTCGGCCTCACCCCGAACCGTCACACCGTGCTGGGCTGGAACGCCGTAACGCTGGCGATGCTTGGCACGGTTGTGGTTCGCCTGTGGAGGTCCAAGCCCACGGAGTGGGTGGACGGATTCAGGGGCTCCTTCTCGCGCATTTCCATTCTCGCTATCGCGTGGACCTGTTGGGTCGTCTGGGGGATCCCCCGGTTCTAGGTGAAGGCTGGGGACCCATCAAGCCGCCGCCAAATGCCGGCAGAAGCGAAAGGCAGCACTCAGCATTCAGCGATCAGCTGTCAGCCAAACCAGACCAATGTGAGCGCCATAGGGTGACTACCACACAGGCGCGCGATAGTGCGCAACGCGCCGGTTCAGCTGCCTGCCCCCCGTAGCTGCCTTGCAGCGGAGGAGGGACTGCTCATAGCTGACCGCTGATAGCTACCTCACTTCTCACCACTTCAGGGCCTGTTATCAAGACCGGAACACTCCGCCGCTTTGACAGGAAGAATCCCATGGGAATCCAACTCGGCATCTGCGGCACCGGGGCGTTTGCGAACAGCTTCATCCCCCTGTTCAAGGCGCACCCGGAAGTGGACCGCGTTGTCCTCTGCGACCTCGACGCCGAAAAGCTCGAGGAGAAGTCCGAGCGTTTCGACATACCGGACACCTGCCCGTCGCTGGACGTGCTGTGCGAATCGGAAGTCGACGCCATCGCGATCATCACCCAGCACCACCTGCACGGTCCCCAGGCCGTTCAGGCCCTTCGAAGCGGCAAGCACGTCTACTCCGCCGTTCCACCCGCCGTCTCTCTCGAGGAAATCTCGGCCCTTGTGCGGGCCGTGGAGGAGACGGGACAGATCTACATGCTTGGGGAGACGAGCTACTACTATCCGTGCGCGATCTACTGCCGGGAGCGATTCCGGAACGGGGACTTCGGACACATCGTCTACGGCGAGGCCGAGTACTGCCACGACTACGTGCACGGGATGTATGCCGTGGCCCAATGGCGCCACGGGAAGGACTGGGAGAAGCACTTCGGCATGCCGCCGCTTTTCTACCCGACCCATTCCACGAGCTTGCTCGTCTCCGTGATGGGCGCCCACGTGACCCACGTGAGCGCCATGGGGTTTGTGGATCTGCACGAAGACAACCTTTACGCCCGTGAAGACAACGTGTGGAACAATCCCTTCAGCAACGAGACCATGCTCTGCCGGATGTCCGACGGGAGCACTGCTCGGGTCAACGAGTTCCGACGGATCGGACACCCGGGGACGGTGGGGATGCGGCTCTACGGTACCGAGGCGAGCTACGAGGAACAGGTGGGGAGCCAGGTCTGGATCACCAAGAACCGGGATGAAACGGTCGACCTGACCGACACGCTGGCCTGCGCGGGCGTTCTCGCCAGCCAGGTAGAAGGCGAGATGGCGAAGGTCACGGGCGCCGACGGCACCCATCAGGGGGCCTCCGGTGTCCACGATGTGAGCCGGCTCCCTGGATCGTTCATCGGTCTGCCCAACGGACACCGCGGCTCCCATCAGTTCCTGGTCCACGACTTCGTGACCGCCTGCACCAGTGTCACGATCCCGCCGAACAACGTGTGGCAGGCCGCGCGCTACGTGATCCCCGGGCTGATCGGCCACGAATCCGCGATGAAGGGCGGCGAGCTCCTTGAGGTGCCGGATCTTGGAGACGGGAGCTGATCCTATGCCCGACGACCAGACAACGATTGGGGATCTGCGTGAGGCTGTGGCGAAGTTCATCTCCGCTCGAGACTGGGAGCGCTACCACACGCCCAAGAACCTCGCCATGAGCATCGCCATCGAGGCCGCGGAGGTGATGGAGCACTTCCAGTGGCGGACGGTGGAGGAGAGTAAGGCGCACATGGAGGATGGCAAGGTCCAAGAGGCCGTGGCCGATGAGTTGGCGGATGTGGTCATCTACTGTCTGAGCTTCTGCAACCACGCGAACATCGACCTCAGCGAGGCCGTCCTCAAGAAGCTGGCGCGGAACGAGACGCGGTTCCCCGCCGAGGAATGCCGCGAGCGGTGACCTAGGACCCATCGACACAGGAGTACGTAGGTACGTGCAGGGGCGACGCATGCGTCGCCCCTCTTGCGTTCCCCCTGGTATGACACCAAATGGGAGAACACCTTACACGTGAAGCGACCGAAAGATGCCCCCTTTCTGCTAAAGCACTCCAGGAAACCTGTCGATACACGGGATAGGGGGCATCCACGCAGACGGGTGGTCCACGCGACCACGTTCTGCCTCAACTATCTTATTTATCTGTTGTTTATGCTCAATCAAGGAGGGTACAAGGGATGAGGATATGGCCCGTGGCCCTGGGTGTGCCGGCGATCCTGGCCATCATCTGGACTGCAGCTCAAGACTGGCTGCCTGCCGGCGAGCCCACGATGGCTCACGAGTACACGATTCTGGCGCTCGGCGTTCCACAGCTGGTGATACTGGCAACCAGGTTGATGAGGAGGCGACTGGAGGCAATACGCGTGAATGACTCGAGGCGGTCCCGATCCGGGTCCTGGCGGACCTGAGCACCGGCTGACCGCGGGCCGACGACAATGGGGCCGTCGGCCCACCTGATGGGGCTACGACAACCAAGGGGTGAGTAATGAAGATCGAGAGCTCGGAAATCGCACTCGCAAGCCGGCACGACTCCGTCCAGAGGTACACGCGGAAGGAGTCGCTGGTGGCGGGAAGGGTTTCGCAGGGGGACACGTGGGAGCCCGGATCCCTCGAGGAAGGCATCGCGGTCTCACGTAAGGAGACCCAGCTCAGAGCGTTCGCTGAGAGATCGGGTCTGCTCCAGCGATTCCTGGACGGCGAGGACGTCGGCGCGCTCGAGGGAGTGGAGCAGCTTGAGAGGTCCGGGGCCATACCCGCCGGATCGCTCGAGGACCTCAGGAGGCTTGCCCAGGAGGCACTGGATGCCCGCAAGGACCCGGCACCCGCGCCCACGTCGGGCACGGTGACAGACCAGTACGAGGTGAGCCCGGACGACAAGGCCAAGCTCGACCTGATCGTCGCCGCCATCGAGGGCCTGACCGGCAAGAAGATCAGGCTGGTCGATCCGGCCGAGCTGGTCGGTGAAGAGGCCCCGGCCCCCGAGGCGGTGCAGGCTAGTGTCTCGTCCCGGAAATAGATTTACATAATCGTTCGATCTTCTGAAGGATCGACTTGGGTGTCGCGGTCCACTGGAAAGGGTTGGCGCTCGCGTTGTAGTG
>JASLMQ010000616.1 GCA_030746455.1 Candidatus Latescibacterota bacterium | reverse complement strand
GCGGCGGCCATCCCCGACACACCGGCCCCAACGACGACCAGATCCAGTTCGGGATTCCCGCCGACGCGCGCTCCTGTGTCACGCCGGCCAAAGGCAGGATCGCGCGCGATCGTCCGCACGGCCCGAGCCCCGGTGTCCGCCGCGAACTTGAGCAGGGGAATCCCGGCGAGATCGCCCACGATGTAGAGGCCCGGGATGTTCGTGGACCCATCCTCGTTGACCACGGGGAGCTTTTCCACCCTTCCTGCCGGCCAGCGCGTGTGGAGCCAGTCGGCATAGCTTCGTATCCAGTCGAACATCCGGCAGATCCCCAATGCGATCGCGCGTGGGACCACCGATGGCCCACGCGCTTTCTGTTTCGCGTCCCTCGTGAGGTCCGGGATGACCCGGTTCCGACAGATTTCAGACCAGCTCTCCCCCGCAACTGCTGCCGGCGCCCGCCGTGCATCCGAAGCAGTGGTCCGCCACGCGGATCCGGCGTCCGATCAGGTCATCCGGGGTCACCTCCCATATCTTGAGCGGGCGGTCCCCAAGGTGCATCCCCAGCATCTGGTTGAAGTCGCAATCGTAGATGTTGCCCTCCCAGTCCACGCTCACAAGCGACCGGCACATGAGGTGCTCCAGCGTCCCCACATTGAAGCTTTGCTGGAGGTCGTGCATGTACGATCCGTACTCGCCACTCCGTCTGAGGTAGCCCTCGAAACGGTTGATCGGCATGTTTGTGATGGTGAACAGGCGGTTGAAGTGGATGCCATACTGGGCCGACAACGCCTCCCTGTAGTCGGCCTCCAACTCGGCCTGGGGCGGGGGCAGCGACGCCCCCACCGGATTGTAGACCAGATTGAGCAGAAGTCCGGTATCGTCCTGCCCGTAGCCGATACGGTTGAGAATCCGCAACGCCTGGATGCTGCGGGCGAAGACCCCCCTGCCCCGCTGCCCGTCCACGTTCTCCTCGAGGTAGCACGGGAGCGAGCAGACAAGCTCCGCGCCCTGATCCCGGTAGAACCGGGGCAGGTCTTCCTGGTCCGGCTCGAGCACAATCGTCAGGTTGCATCGGACCATCACGTGGCGGCCCATCCCCCGGCCCTTCCGGACGAGGTGACGGAAGCTCGGGTTGGCCTCGGGAGCGCCGCCGGTGATGTCGACCGTGGGGATCTCGGAGGCGGCCAGAAAGTCGAGCACGCGGTCCATCGTCTCACGCGACATCACCTCGGTTCGGGTCGGTCCCGCGTCCACGTGGCAATGCTGGCACGCCTGGTTGCACAGCCTGCCGACGTTGATCTGGAGCGCATCCAAAGTGGAGCGCCGCAGGCTGATGCCCTCGTGGACGAGCCTGGTCTCAAACCCGGTTCCCACCGGACGCGCGGATTCCAACGTGTCGATCGTCAACACCCCCTCGCTTTCCCACTACCGCCGCATCCCTGGACCCGATCGGACTGCCCGATCTGGTTGTGTTCAGCCCGCCACGGCAACGCACGCATAGGAACTCTATCTACCATCCTCGGGCATCCCGCTCCGCCGCCAGACGACTTCCCCCTCCTCGGACCAGAAGGAGATATGCGACAGATCACGCGCGGATAGGGCGTGTTTACGGACTCTACCCCGTGCATCCAAGAGAGACGCCCGCCGGATATCAGGACCGTCTCCATGGGTTAGTGTCAGTTTCGAGTGGATCGTGCGGATCTCAGGCGGACTCCCCGGCTGTCGCGCGATCTCGGGAAGCGCGAAGCCGATCTCGAGATCCGGGAGGGCTGCCCCGTACACGGTGACCGCGGGAGACGCCCCCCCCCCCAGCCAAGGCCAGGAGACCCTCCAGGTCCGAGGTCGCACGGCTTGCTCGATCCCGGAACTTGTCCACCTCCCTGGCCAGGAAGATGAGATCGTGAAGCTTGCGGAGCGCGGTTGTGAAGACCTTCCGATTGCTGGGACTTTGCTGGATGTACTCCCGGTTGAGGCGCGTGAGGAGTCCCACGATCGCCTTGGCGTAGAACTCGAGGAGGGCCCCGTCGATGTCCGACTCCGAACGACCTTTCACTACCTCGTAGAAGGGCACCAGGTCGACTCGGAAGCCCACGCCTTGGCGACTGAGGACCTTTCCCACGCTGAGATCATACACAATTCGGGTGGCCGCGAACAGCCGTCCCACCCGCTTTTGGTCCATTCTGACCTGCTGTTCGAGCAGATCGCACTCTCTGCCAAGCTCTTCGGCCCTGCGCCACAGCCTGGACAGATCGCGTTTCAGCCGCTCCGGCCTACCCCTATGCGGACATCGACCGCGTCACCCAGCACGTGGACCCCCGACCGGGATTCCAGATCCGATCGGCTGGCGCTCTTCCCAACGCTGATTCGCCGGGCCCTGACGTCGGCGTGCCGCAGGCTCCCCACCACCACCATCTCCCCCTCCAGGTCGAGCCGACAGACCGACTCGGCGCGCCCCAGCACGGATCCCTCCACCACCACCGACCCCGCCACTGAAAGGGTCGATCCCGCCGTGACATCCCCCCTGATGACGAGAACGTCGACGTCCGGACCCACGGCCTGGACATCCGGTGCCAGCGAGTCGACGTGAAGGGCACGTCCGGACCGGGTCACCTCCAGGGCCACAGTCCTGATGTCCCTCACTGTGGCCGGGTCCGCCGACCGGGGCACCCTAGCCATCGCGCCGATGGCCGGTCCGTGCCCGACCCTGAGCCCCCGCCGGATGGGTGGAATACGACATCAGCACGAACCCGGCGAAGCGGTGCCGAGATCGCGGATCTCCTCCATCGTCCGCGCGATTTTCGCAGCGCTGTCCAGAAGGGTGTTTACCGTGGCAAGATCAACAGGCTTCTGGAGCACCACGTCTGCGCATCCGGCCAGGTCACTGACGGGCTCGTCGTCCAGATAGCCCGAGATCACGGCGATCACGGCGTGCGGACACATACTCCGAACAGGCGACAGGATCTCGAGCCCGCTCGCCCCGGGCATCCGGATGTCCAGAGTGATGAAGTCGAAGGTGCCCTGGACGACCTTCCCCAAAGCCTCTTCGCCAGACAACGCCGTCGTGATCTCCGAGTATCCTCTGGCCCTCGCGGCCTGGGTATAGAAATCCACCACGGTCTGGTCATCGTCCACGATCAGCATTCGCATAGAAGGCGCTCTCCAGATATCCGCGGAACCACTCGCATCAGACGAATCCGCAATCAACGTGCCAGGGCACCAGAGCCGCTGCACCATGTCACCAGGATTGCGATGTTAAACCAATCAATACAACATGTTGCGCCAAGAGAAATCGGCCACCTTCGCGGGAGCATCGCCATCATGCTCCCAATGCTCCCGCCCGACTGGAGCTTCGCGCTCTCACGGTAGCGGAGGAATCAAGGGTGCGAACATGGCAGCCCACCAGGCCAGTAGGTACTTCGACCCATCGCCGGCCGTCCCCGTCAACCTCCTGAGGCCCTGAGAACCGGTCCCCTGGCCGGAAAGCCCCTGTGCACCTCCAGAGTGGCCTGGAAGATCCGCTCGCGCCCCACACCCCGCAGAAACACGGTACCGTGCCGGTCCGGTATGGGATTGCCCGGCGTGCACCCCGTGGTGACCTCGAGCGCCCCGTCGGACGAAGCCAGTAGGCGCAGCCAAACTCGCTCCGCAATTCGCCAATCGACGCATATCGCGCCCTCAGTGGTGTGCGTGCGTCGGTCGGTGAACCACGAGAAGGGTCCATCGGTCGGCAGGGGAGGCAGGTCGAGGGCGCCGCACGGGTCCACCGGATGAACGACCATCGCTCCCCTCGCGTGCAGGACCCAGCCGTATCGGTGCGGGGCCTCGGACGTGCAGAGGTCCTCGAGCTCAACGAAGGGTGGTGCGAACCCGATTCTTCGCTCCAATCGCACGCCCTCATAGGCGTCTTCGACCACCCCCACAGCCTGCTGAGGGTTCCGGGATCGGAATCGCAGCTCGGCGGTGTCGACGCGCGCCTGGTCTGCCTCGTCCACCATTAACGTGTTGTGGGACAACGTGCTGTGGTAATAGGCCCGGATGTCCTTCAAGGCGTAGCCCGACGTTCCCAAGTCAGGGGCAATGATCTCCCCCATCGCGCGCAGGTCGATCGAGAGCTTGTCCAGATGGTCGTGGCCGCCCCCGTGCCTCCCGCTCCGGAACAGCAGATAGAACGGCTCCCGGGCTGCCCTTCCCCTGAATACGCCGATGCCGGCCGCGGTGAGCACCGTCGAGCGTTGGGCTGACCGGCCCGACGGCAGGGCATCCGGCCCATAGGCCAGGGCTGCCAGGCTGTCCCTGGGCAGGCCCATGGCATAGATCTCCCCGAGAACGCGACCATAGGTATCTTCATCCAGCTGGCCCGCGGCGTACTCGTAGAGATGTCTGTAGAGCGCAAGAGACCTGGCCCCGGGGGCGCCCAGGTCACCCAGGCAGGGAAGCCGCAGGTGGGCGTCGCACATTCGCACAGGGGCGCTGAACAACCTCTCGAACCGATGCTCCACGTCGGCATCGGCCTTTCCGCCCCGGCGCAGGATCTCGAACGCCGCTACGAGGGGCGCTATGGTGTAGAAATGGTAGAACATCGTTCCTTCGAACCAGAAGCCGTCCACCTGCCCCCGCGCGTCGGTCCTGAGTCCCTCGCGCAGCATCGCCGGCACGCCCGTGTCGGGGTGCCCCAGTCCCCTCGCCTGCCAGTCGGCACGCCCCGCGACCTCCCCCACCACGGCCAGGCTCACCGCCACATAGCAGGCGATGTTGTGGGTGCTGACCTCGTCAAGGTAGGCGATCTGGGAGGGAATCCCGGCCTCGAACACGTCCCTGAGCACCGCGGCGTGGCCCGTCTCGGAGTAGGCCGCACTCGACCGCGTGAGCGAGTAGGCGTTGGCCAGCAGCATCAGGGACTGGGAGTCGTATAGTGGGTGGAAATAGAGCGCTCCGTTCTGATTGCCCTCCCGCAGGTCCCTTCGTGGGAACAGCCGACACGCGACCTTGAGGCCATCGGCCACCCACTGCGCGTACCGTTCATCACCCGTAAGCCCGTAGAGCACCCCCACGCTCCGCATCATGCGAAGCGTTCGCTCATGGGTCAGCAGCACCCAGGCCCGGTGCTGGGCCTCGCTGTCGTGGAAAGTCTGGTCGAGCGGATCCAGGAAGCGATCCGGGCTGGCCGGGTCGTAGAGGAGGTGCTCCGCCGTCGTGTGGGAGTAGAACTCGTGCCGCCACCCGATCCGCTCCTCCGGCAACAGAGGCGCGTCTACGATCACGCACTCCGCCTCCCGAACCATCGTCTCCATCGCTTGGGCCGCCCACGGGAGGTCCCCGACCTTCCGCCGGATCTCGCCCATCCGCTCGTCGCCGAAGAAGAGCGTCGGCCACGCGTCTTCGATCGCCATCCCCGTATCGTATGGAGAGAGCGAGTAGGGCCATTGGAACGGCCTCGGCGCCCGGTCGGCACGTCCGTCGGCCCTCCCTTCGGCACGCTTCATCGAATCCTCCCATCGTTCAGGCCGCCTCGCCTGCGCCGCCGCCTCATCCACCAGATCCTCCTCACGCCGCATCGAAGAACGTGAGATAGGGCTTGCCCTCCAGCTCCCGCTTCAGCAGAAGCGCCAGCTCGATGGCGTGGTAGTCCCCCCACATCGACGACTCCCCGTTGGGAATCGACTGGCCGGACGCCACGTGGTCCCACCCGTTGGGCCTGTGGTAGATCGAGTGCAGGATCAAGCCCTGGTGCGCCGTGTCTTCCGACAGGTAGGGCAACGCGAAGAGGGTGTCGGCAACCGTTAGAGCCGCCCGCAGATACCGGGATCCCTCCTCGCCGCCCATCACCTTCCCCAGTCTGTAGAGTCCCTGGGCGGCGATGGCGGCCGCCGAGCTGTCCACGGGCTCGTATTCGTTGTAGGGATCGGCCGGCTTCCCGAGGGGATCTTCCATTGCCGCGAGCCCCGGGGCCCCCGTGTCCCAGTACGGGATGCCGTCGACAGCAGCCGCACTGTCGATGTAGAAGTCTGACGTGGCGAGGGCCGCCTTAAGCAGGAGCTCGCGGACCGCGGACCGGCCTCCGGAGCCTTCCAACTCGTCGTCAGCCAACACGTCGAGGAACTCCAGGAGCTCTGCATAGCCGGTCACGATCCACGCCAGCCCACGCGTCCACGTCGTGAAGGGGGAATATCCCTGCTGGGTGCTGGGACACCGGTAGGCCCCGTCGTTCACGTTGAAGATGGATTCGTGGACCACGCGGCCGCGTCGATCATATGCATCCCGGCCTTCGCCATAGTAGACGTTGTACCGTGCGGTGGTTTGCGCGTGCTGGACCATCCGTTCGAGGAGCGACACCACCCTGTCGTTTTCTCCCATCAGCACCTGCCCGAGCCGGTGGGCCAATCCGAGCACACGGCAGGACCTGATCGTGTCCGAGAAGAGCGAATGCGGCCCGTTGAACGAATGGATGAACCCGAGCCCGTCTGCGGTCGGGGTCCACCTCGCCGCCTGGACGGCGCCGGAGGCCTTGAGGGCCAGCTCGTAGAACCGGCGTTCCCACTCGTCATCGGGGATGGTACCCTCCCGCATCAACCG
>JASLMQ010000615.1 GCA_030746455.1 Candidatus Latescibacterota bacterium | reverse complement strand
CACGATGCTGCTGAGCAGGGGATAGTTGTCCGTGACCTGCCCGCCCAGGGCCAGGATCAGGGCATAGAGCGGGGCGGTCGTTCCCAGGACGCTCTCACCCGGGTTGTAGATGAACCCATGCCCCTCGGCGATGTTCCTTGCGTACCGATAGGTGATGTAGGGGTCATCCATCTGCACCCGGTGGTAGCAGATCGCCATCAGGGGCGCGAGTGCCAATACCAGGACCGATACCCGGGTGGTCAGAGAGCCGGGAAGGCGAATGGGAAGAACCCCTTCTGCAAGAACGGCGCCGATAGGGAATCGGCAACTGTGACAGCGAGAGGGCTCACCACGAAGGACGCGAAGATCACGAAGGGCGGCAGATCGCCGTGAACTCGGGACCTCGCGGCGTTGGGGCTCGGTTCGGACCTTGCGGTCCGCACCACCCGCAGGATGCGAAAATAGTCCCTCGCACGGGCAAAGTCAAGGGTTTTCAGACCATTCTGCGGGTGGCCTTCTGCAGCCACCCGCCGGCCCCCACGAAGGCGCCTTCCCGGCTCCTCTCCCGACGGGGTTTTGCTTGACTCCCGGGGGATTGTCGTCCATATTTAGCTCGCCCTCGGATTTCTTTAGATGATAATCTACAAGGACTTATTCCAACCTCATCCGTGAAGAAGCCGGTCCTATACCTCGGCGGGGTCCTTCTCCTCTGCACGAGCGCTCTGGCAAGGGATGCGACGCCGGACGTGTCTCTGGGCGACCCGGTCTACCGGACGCTGGATCGGTTCGAGGCCCGCGGGTGGCTCGCCGATGTGCCGTCGATCCGGCCGATCACCCGACTGGAGGCGGCGCGGCTGGTGCTCCAGGTGCTCCGCCGCGCCGATGCCGGGACGGCGCTTTCCCGGACGGAGCTGGGAGACCTGCAAAGGCACCGGGTCGAGTTCGTCGGAGAGCTGCAAGCGCTGGGATACCGGGGCCCGACCGGGAAGGGTGCTTCCGGTGGAGGGGGCCCCGGCGGGATGGATTTCGATGTTCTGTCGGACTCGGTGAGGTCCCTGACTTTCAGCCCGCTGGTCCGCCAGGAACTGGTCCTGCTCCGCGGCGACGGGCAGGCCCGGGAGACGGTCTCCCAGACCGTAGTCGGCGGCGTGATTCGTGGCCGGTATGGGGAACGTATCGGCTTCCGCGTGCATCACTTCGAGGCCAGGGAGTGGAGCTCGAGAGGCAGGGCCTCGCGAGACGAGGTGATGGCCGGGCCAATCGACGAGGTGCGCCTGGGTGGAAAGACGGCGGATTTCCGCGAAACGGGATTTCAGGCGATCTGGGCCACCCGGTGGTTCGACCTGGACATTGGGAAGGGCACGATGGCCTGGGGGCCGGGCCGGACGGGCGGCCTCTTCCTCGGAGGCAAGGTCCCGCCGTTCGGCATGGTCCGTCTGAGGGCCTCCTATGGACGCGTCCGATTCGTCCACGCGGTCTGCCTGCTCAAGGCACGGCCCGGACTTCTGGATGCCACGGGCAAGCTTCGGTCGAAGCATATGACCGTGCACCGGCTGGAGGTCGCGCTGCCGAAGACCCTGCGCCTGGGGCTCCAGGAGGGCGTCGTGTACGGCGATCGCGGCCCGGAGTTCATCTACCTGCCCCCCGCCTCGGTTCTTCTGGCCGCGCAGACCTACCTGGGGGACCGGGACAACACGGTGATCGGGCTGGACGTGTCCGCGCGGCCTGCCCGCAATCTCAAGGTATATGCCTGCCTCTTTCTCGACGACCTCGCCAAGCTGAGCTTCAGCGCGTTCGCCAACAAGCCCGCGGTGCAGGTCGGCCTCTTCTGGGTCGATCCGTTCGGGCTGCGGGACTCGGACCTCGAGGTCGAGTATGTGAGACTCGAGCCCTACGTCTACACGCATCACTTCCACATCAACACATTCGAACACGTCGACAGCCTCCTCGGCTATCCCCTGGGTCCCAATGCGGACCGGATCCACGGTCGGATCGTCCACGCCTTCTCGCCCTCCCTTCGCGTCGCTATCACGGTGGGGCGGGAGCGGGAAGGAGAGAACGTGCCCAAACCCGATGGCAGTCTGGTCAATGTGGGGGGCGACCCCCGGCAGGGACGTCGGCCGGACGATGCGATGGCCAAGCGGTTCATGGACGGGATCGTCGAAACGCGCACGCGGCTCGGCATCGACCTGGCCTTCGAGCCCCTTCGCGACCTGCGCCTCGGTCTGGGCTACGAGACGACTCGAGGGCGGAATGTGTTGCGGGCCGATGGCACGCGTGGAAGTTCGCGTACAAACCGTCTGAACGTAACGGCAGACGTCAATCTCCCTTGAGGCCCCGAGATGTCGGACCGACCCATGCGCCTCGGTATCCGATTCGGACTCGTCCTGGCTGCCAGCCTGACCGTTCTGGGATTCGGGATCCTGGCACGTCTGTCGGCGGGATTCGTATTGGACGATGCGTTCATGTTCGTCCGGTACGCCGATCGGCTGCTCGCCGACGGACGCCTGGCGTGGAACCCGGGGGGGGAGTCGACCTACGGGCCCACTTCGCTTCTCTACCTGGCGGTGGT
>JASLMQ010000614.1 GCA_030746455.1 Candidatus Latescibacterota bacterium | reverse complement strand
TCAACCAGGCGGTGACCGCCACTGGGCGCCTGTCCTCATCAGATCCCAATCTGCAGAACATCCCCGTCCGGACTGCGCTGGGCAGACGGATTCGTGAGGCCTTTGTCCCCGCGGACCGGGAGTGGGTCCTCCTGTCCGCTGACTATTCACAGATCGAGCTCAGGCTGATGGCACACCTCTCGGGGGACGAGACCCTGGCAGGGGCATTCGAGAGCGGCGAGGACATCCATCGCCAGACCGCATCGCTGATTTTCAACCTGATGCCGGCATTTGTCACCGACGATATGCGCGACCGGGCGAAGACCGTCAACTTCGGCGTGATCTACGGCATGGGGGCCTTCGGCCTCTCCTCGCGGCTCGGGATCACGGTGCAGGAGGCCCAGGCCTTCATCGACCAGTACTTCGCGACCTACCCCGGCGTTCAGGCCTACATCGAGCGCACGATCGCAGAGGCGCGTGAGAAGGGCTACGTGACGACTATGCTCGGGAGACGCCGGTATCTGCCCGAGATCGCCAGTACGAAGACGCGCACGCGGGAATTCGCGGAGCGGACGGCGGTAAACACGCCGGTGCAGGGCAGTGCCAGCGACATGATCAAGGTCGGGATGATCCGAATTACCGATCGGATCAGGAAGGAAGGGCTGTCCGCGAAGATGATCCTGCAGGTACACGACGAGCTCGTGTTCGAAACCCTCGAAACCGAGGCGGAGCAGCTGCGGACCCTTGTGGTGGAGGAGATGGTATCGGCCCTCCCCCTCTCGGTTCCGGTCGATGTGGGGGTGGGGACGGGCCGGAACTGGCTGGAAGCGCACTGACACACGGCGCCCAGGAGCCGAGGCTGGGCCTCCGGGGCCTCCGGGATAGGGGAAAATTGTTCCTCCCGCTCGCGCGTGGCGCACGGACGGGAGGTCTTTCATGTACCTCAGTCACCTGGGGTAACCCATTGTTAACTAACGGAGAACCCACCCGATATCGGATGGCCCAGAACCTGGCACAAGGGTTGCTCTTGTCTCTTGCGGCAGAACTCTATCGGGACCCGACGAGATCGGGTCTCACATTGGACGGGACGACCGTAGAGAGGAACACCGATGTTACATGGACTGAACCTGTCGGGATCGAGCATGCTGGCACGAGCCACGCGACAGGATGTGATCGCGAACAACATCGCCAACAGCGATGTGCCGGGCTTCAAGCGCGACGGCATCTTCCTGAAGGAACTCGGTGAGGCCCGCAGGAAGGGGTCGGGGGGATACCCGGTCTGGCGAGAGAACCGGATCGCCGGGGCCTACATCGACCTGGAGCAAGGGTCGCTTCGACAGACGAACAGCCCCAGACATCTGGCCATTCAGGGCCCGGGCTTCTTCCAGGTGCGTACGCCTCAAGGCGACGTATACACCCGGAACGGCGAGTTCTCGGTGAACCGCGACGGCATTCTGGTCACCAACCTGGGCCAGCCGGTGCTCGACGAGACGGGGCGGGAAATCCGCCTGGAGAGCGCGGACTTCACGATCAACGAGGACGGCCAGATTTTCCAGGCGGGCGAGGCCAAGGGCACCATCGCGATTCACGACTTCGAGAAGGACGCAGAAGGCCATTACCAGGACCCGGACGGGGTCACCCGCCTGGAGAGGAAGCAGAACGGCTTCCTTGTTCCGAAGCCGGGAATCAACCGCGTGCCGAAGTCGCCACAGACGAAGGTGGTACAGGGCTTCTTGGAGGAATCCAACGTCAATCCCATCGTCGAGATGGTGGATATGGTCACCCTATTCCGCTCCTACGAGGCGGACCAGCGGGTCATCCGAGCCCAGGACGATACCCTTCGTCGGGCCGTTAGCGATGTGGGCAGCATCAGGTAAGAACAACCACCCCAGCAGGAGGTGAGGCGCCGTGTCGAGAGCGCTACGGACATCAGCGACCGGAATGGTCGCACAGCAGTTGAACATCGATAACATTTCCAACAACCTGGCCAACGTCAACACGACGGGATTCAAGAAGGCGAAGGCCGAGTTCCAGGATCTGCTGTACCAGACGATCCGGACCGCGGGCACCTCTGCTGCACAGGGCGCCCTGGTTCCCGTCGAGATCCAGATCGGCTACGGGACTCGCGTTGTGGCCACGCAGCGGATCTTCGAGCAGGGCCAGGTGACGGCGACCAACAACTCGCTGGACCTGGCGGTCGAGAACGAGGGCATCAACGGGGACGGGTTCTTCCAGGTGACGCTCCCCGACGGTTCGGTCGGCTACACACGTGATGGTGCGTTCAAGCTCTCCTCGGAGGGCCAGATCGTGACCTCGGACGGTTTCGGCATGGAGCCCCCGATCTCGATCAGCCAGGATGCGGTGAGCGTCAATATCGCCGCGGACGGCACCATCGAGGTGCTCCAGTCGGGCGAGACGGAAGCGGCGAATGTCGGCCAGATCGAGCTTTCGAAGTTCATCAACCCCGCCGGGCTCCGCAGCATCGGCCGCAACCTGTATCTGGAGACGGAAGCCTCCGGGCCACCGATCACCGGGCAGCCCAACAGCGAGGGATTCGGACGGATCTCCCAGGGCTTTCTCGAGCTTTCCAACGTGCAGGTCGTCGACGAACTCGTGAACATGATCATGGCTCAGCGCACCTACGAGGTGAACGCCCGGGCCATCCGCACGTCGGACGAGATGATGCGTGAGACCAACAACATCGTCGGATAGCAGCCATTCTGATCCAGCGATTGCGTGAAGCAACCGACGCCTGAAGGGCGGCACGGTTGGAGGGGGAGCGGGATGCGGAGGACTATCATCTATGCGGTGCTCACGATCCTGTGGATGCTCTGCCTTATGGCGAGCGACGGTGACGCGGGTGTCTTGGTATCCGAGCAGGAGATCCACGCGGCGGTGGAAGAGCACGTGCGAGAGGCCCTGTCTGCATTTCAGGGTGATATCGAGGTCTCTCCCCGCTGGCGGGGTGATCTGACGGTGGAGGGAACCGGGGCCGTCTCGCTGAACGTGAGGCCTTCCAACGGGCGGAGCAACGCCCGAACGGTGCCGGTGGTCGTGAAGGTCCTCAGGGGGCCGGTAGTCGTGCGCGAGTGCCTGACCGTGGCGGATTTGCGGTACTACGATGACGTAGCTGTCGCCGCTCAGCCCCTCAAGCGCGGGGACTCGCTGGCGGGGGCCGCGAACCTCGAGCGACGAGAGGTCACGTCGAGGCTGGGGCGCTACGAGGCCGACCTGGAAACGCTGGGGGCGATGCGTGCGAAGACCCGCATCCCGATGGGTCGGATGATCGAGAGCCGCTGTGTCGAGCCCAGTCCCGCCGTGGAGCGTAAGGACCGTGTGAGGTTGGAGATCCGATTCGGGGCCCTCGTGGCGTCGACCTCGGGTGTGGCCACGAAATCGGGCGCCATCGGGGACCTGATCACGGTCCTGAACCTGTCGTCCGGCGAGGAGCTGGTTGGTGAAGTGGCCGCGCCGGGCGTGGTCCGCGTCGTCTACTAGGCAGGTGAAGGAGATGTCATGAGATTCGCGACTCTATGTTTGGCTTTGTCGATCACGATGGGCGCCGCTGTCATGGCGGAGGCCCAACTTTTCTCCAACCAGGGCCTCTATCAGGACCGAAGGCCTTCCAGGGCCAGCCGGGTGGGGGACATCCTCACCGTGATGGTGATGGAAACGACGTCGGCGTCGAACCGGTCCAACGTGGAGACGGGAAAGACGAACAAGATCGATCTGGACAGCAAGAAGGGGACGGGCCCGCTTCGCTTCATCCCCGGGCTGGGGCTGGTCAGCGATGCTTCGACTTCATACACGGGTGAGGGGGCCACCAGCCGCCAGCAGCAGATCCAGGCCCGCGTGTCGGTGACCGTGATGGGGATCAAGTCGAACGGCGACCTGATCGTCGAGGGCAGTCGCACGATGGAGATCAATGGCGAACGCGAGGTGATCTACCTGCCCGGGTCGGTCAATCCGCTGATCATTCCCGCCACCAACACGATCGAGTCATACAAGATGGCCGATCTGCAGGTCTCCTACAAAGGCAGAGGCGTGATCTCCGAGGGCTCGAGGCCTGGGTTCCTAGTGCGTCTCATCAACTGGATAATCTAGGACGAACTCGATATGGTCAAGCGCATTTGGTGGACGCTGATGTTCGTC
>JASLMQ010000613.1 GCA_030746455.1 Candidatus Latescibacterota bacterium | reverse complement strand
CGGTGATATCAGAAGGGCGATGGCCTCGGGGGCGCACGACGGCTACCGGATGACGACGCGGAACTACGCACACGAGAGCAGCCGGGTGGGATGGCAGGCGTGCAGGGGAGAGTACGAGGAGGAGCGTGACCTCGAGGGATGGTTCCCCACGACCAAGGTTCGCCTGTTCCGGAACGACGCGAGGATCCGGTTCGAGGGAGAGGTACACGAGCTCGTTGAGGGAAGCATCGCCGCGATCGGCGGGACGGTCGGGGACTGCGCCGTACCCGTGCATCACTATGGATATGTAGACAAGGATCGACCCGATGCCCAGTATGCGGCGGCGGCGGAGAAGAAGGCGGCTGGGGATCCGGAGAGCCCCGATGCCTACTATGAATTGGCTCTCGCACAACGCGACGCGGGAAACCTGGATGAGGCCCGTGTCGCGGTCGAGCGGTGCATCAAGCTTCTGACGGCCCATCCGGGCCGCCGGGGGCCGTATCTGCGTCCGGATTTCGTCTTCCTCGTCCAGGGCGATATCCTCGGGCGCCTGGGACGTGGTGCCGACGCGGAGGCGGCCTATCTGAACGCCCTCGACGCCGATCCACAGTGCTACCAGGCCCTGAACAACCTCGGGACCCTCAGGCAGCGGCAGGGCGATCTCGAGGCCGCTCTGGACTTCTACACGCGAGCCCAATCGCTTGCGCCGGAGGTGGAGACCATCCAGGAGAACATACGCAGAGTCGAGCAGGCCCGCGCAGCGAAGCCGCCCGAGGAGGCCAGCACCGTGGCCCAGCTGCCGAATGACGACCCTCAGCGTCCAACGCTGAGCCTGTGCATGATCGTCAGGAACGAAGAGGAGCGGCTCGGGACGTGCCTGGAGAGCGTATCGGACCTCGTCGACGAGATCGTCGTGGTGGACACCGGATCTACCGACCAGACGGTGGCCGTGGCGGAGCGCTACGGCGCGAGGGTGGGGCACTTCCCGTGGTGCGACGACTTTTCGGCGGCACGGAACGTGTCGATCGGGATGGCCTCGTGCGATTGGATCCTGTGGCTGGATGCCGACGATGTCCTGCCGCGGGAGGACATCGACAAGATACGGGGGCTGCTTCGGAAGGAGAAGGACAAGGGCTACTTCTTCGTGTTGGACAGCCAGGGCTACGAGCCCGTCTCCTGTCTGCAGACGCGCCTGTTTCCCAACCTTCCCGGCGCGCAGTTCGAGTATCCTGTGCACGAACAGATCACCCCTTCGCTCATCAAACTGGGGATCGGGTTCGAGGCCACGGATGTTCGTGTGGTCCACACCGGCTATACGACCCCCGAGGTGGTCCGCGAGAAGCAGGAGCGCTACCTCCGGATCTTGGAGCGATGGCTGGAGGACCATCCCGAGGCCTGCATCGTGCGATCTCACGTGGCAATGACCTACTACATCTGGGGAGACCTGGATCGGTCGATCGCCGAGTACGAGCGTATCCTCAACGATAGCGACTGCAGGAAGGACAGGAACCTGGTCATCGAGACCACCTCGCTGCTCCACCTGGGCAGATGCTGGATGCGCAAGGATGAGAACGAACGGGCCCTTCCCCACCTGCTCGACGCACAGAAGCTGGACGACCAGTATGCGGTGACGAATCTGACCCTGGGCGAGTGCTATACGAGGATGGGCCGGAGCAACGAGGCGCTCGACGCGCTCGAGAGGGCCCGGGCCTCCGAGGACCAGGTGACGTTTGCGTCCAACGACCCGCGGGCCCCGAAGTACTCCATCCGGTTCTTCTCGGGACAGAACCTGGAGGCGCTCGGCAGATGGAGCGAGGCCGCCGATCAGTACCGGCAGGCGTCGGATGCGACCCCAACAAGACCGGCGCCCTCGGGGCGCTCTCGACCGTCTACCGGAAGCTTGGCCGCAAGGACGAGGCGATCGAGGCCCTGGAGGAGGCCCTACGGCGTGATCCGGACGATCCGAAGCACCGGTTCAACAGGGGGACCTACTACCTTGACGCGGGCGACGAGGACGAGGCGGAGCGCTGGTTCAGACGTGCCCTCGAGGTCGATCCCGACATGCCCGAGCCGTACCTGAACCTGGGGTTCATCGCCAGGCGCAGGCGGGACCTCCCGGCCGCCGAGGATCTTTACCGGCGGGCGGCCGAACGGGATCCCGATTCGTACGAACCCCTCGCGAATCTGGGCCACCTTCTGCTGGACCAGGAGCGGTATGGCGAGGCGGGGGAGGTGTTCGGTCAAGTGGCCCAAATGCGGCCCGGCCTGCTGGACGTGGAAATGGGGCTTTGCGTGGCTGCCTGCGCGGGACAGCGGATGGATGAGGTGCGCCGGCTTCTTGGCGGCATACTCAAGGCCGTCTACGGCGAGACCCTGACGATGACGATGCCCCACGAAGCCGGCCCGGCGGACCTGGCTCAACTGCTCGCCGAGTGTGCCCGGATGCTGCTGGAACGCCGGATCGTGCCGTGCGCTCGTCTGGGATTCCAGAGCGCCCACCTCCTGGACCCCGGCTCCGTGACCGTCGCCCTGCAGCTGGGAGAGGTCTATCGGGCCACCGGTGAGGCCTGGAAGGCCGTCGCGGTCTACGAGGGGATGATCCAGAGAAACCCCGCCGAGCCCGAACTCTTCCGGAAGCTCGGGGCCTGCTACGAGGCCCTGGAGGCACCGGAGGCCGCCGAGATGTGTGCGGAGCGGGCAAAAGCGCTTGAAACATAGAGAGATAAGTAGGACGAAACGCAAGGCCACGTGCGCCGCCGGAGCAGCGATTCCGGCGGCGCTTTTCCGTAGTCCTCAGATTAGCAAGGGAGAGTGCCTCCAGGGACAAACGGAAGAATCTTCCGCCGTTTGCTGCTGGATCGAGCGATTCGGGCACGAACGTCCCGCGCGAAGAAGTGCTATAAATCCAGAATAAACATTGTCTTGTTGGGGCACGCCGAGAAGGGATGGCCTGTGGCATATGGGTTGCTCCTTAGCGAGTGCGAAGGACTCTACCCGGCCCGAAGGGGAAAGATGCCCCTTGCCGGGGGAAGACCAGTACCCCAGGAGGAGTTGCCATGCCGCTGCGAGTCAACCACAACATCACGGCCATCACCGCCCGACGCGCACTGGGCGTGAACAGCCGTACCCTGGCCACCCGGATCGAGCGCCTCGCCTCCGGCCTGCGCATCAATCGAGCTGCCGACGATGCCGCGGGTCTGGCGATCAGCGAGGGCATGCGTGCGGAAATCGGCGGATTGATCCAGGGGGTCCGCAACGCCGAGCAGGCCACCAACCTTTCCCAGGTGGCAGAGGGCGCGCTCAATCAGGTGAGCGCCATGCTCATCCGGATGCGAGAGCTGGCGGTTCAGGCGGCATCCTCCACGGTCAACGACAGCAACCGGGCAAACCTGCAAGCCGAGTACGCCCACCTGCTTTCGGAGATCGACCGCGTTGCGCTCTCTACATCATATAAT
>JASLMQ010000612.1 GCA_030746455.1 Candidatus Latescibacterota bacterium | reverse complement strand
TCCGGTAGTCGGCAACAGAGCCGCCTGCCAGTGGAAGGGGCTTGGGGAGGCCGCGCTGCCGCACTTCCAGCCCCAGGGGGTCGAGCGCCTGTACCTGGTGAGCGCCGCGGCCGACGTGCCGTCCGACGAAGCCGAGGGCCTGCTGCGCCCCGTCGGATCCGAGGCGCTGGGCGCTCTGGTGGGTGGCGCAGCTGCACGCAAGGCTTTGGACCTGCATGATCCAGCGGGTGTTCATGCACCGGCACGGGGGTCTGAGGCCCCTGTGCCCGGCCGGGTGAAGGAGGTGCTCGGGGGGCTCAGGGCGGTGGACGCCGGGCCGGAGGCCATTTCTGCGGAGGAAGAGGTCCCGCCGATCCTCGCGGAGTACGATGTCGTAGTGGTGGGGGGTGGTACATCCGGGGCCTGTGCCGCAATCGGTGCCGCACGGCAGGGCTGCCGCGTTCTGGTGGCGGAGTATCAGGAGGCCCTGGGGGGCACGGGCACCCTCGGCCTCATCGGCAAGCCGTACCACGGCAAGCGGATCGGCTTCGGCGCCGGCGTGCCTTTTCCCGACCGGTCGTTCACGGTCGAGGACAAGATGGAGTGGTTTCGGTGCCAGATTCGTCAGGCGGGTGGAGACATCTGGTTCGGCGCCACGGGGTGCGGGGCACTTGTGGACGGCGCTCGCGTCACGGGGGTCGTGCTGGCGACGCCATCTGGGCGGGGCATCGTCCTGGGAAAGACGATAATCGACGCCACGGGCAACGCCGACATCGCGGTGGCCGCCGGCGCCGCGTCGATGTACGGCGAGATCGACACCGACCTGGCCATGCAGGGCGCCGGGCTGCCCGTACGTCCGCTGAGGCGCCACTATGTGAACACAGACTATCTGCTGGTGGATGAGGCGGACCTCGTCGACACGTGGCGCGCGCTGGTCGGGGCGCGACTGGCCATGCCGAGGGACGTCTATGACGCGGGGCCGCTGATCCAGACACGGGAGCGGCGCCGGGTGTTGGGCGATCACGTCCTGTCCTACCTGGACCAGATCGCCGGGCGGACCTATCCCGACAGCATCGTGCTGTCTGCCAGCGATTACGATTCGCACGGTTACCCCTCCCACCCGTTCTTCGCCATCCTGCCGCACGACGAGAAGTCGCGAGCGGCCAACCACCCGGCCCCCGGGGGATCTTGTTACACGCCCTATCGGTGCCTGCTCCCGCGCGGGCTGGATGGGATCCTGGTGATCGGCCTGGGCATCAGCATGCACCGCGATGCCTCCGCGATGGTGCGGATGCAGCACGACATGCACAACCAGGGCTACGCCGCCGGTCTGGCCGCCGCCATGGCCGCGGCAGATGGGCTTGCACCTCGAACCATCGATGTGAGGGCCCTGCAGAGGCATCTGGTGCACGCGGGGAATCTGCCTGACGAGGTCCTCTCACACGAGGATTCCTTCCCGCTGCCGGAAGGGCGACTCCGCGCCGCGGTTGCCCAGATCTCCGAAGCGAGGAATCCGCAAGAGGCGGGGGAGCACCTCGCGTGTATCCTTTCCCACGCGGATGCGGCCCTGCCGATGTTGCGTCAGGCCTATCGCAAGGCTGGTGACCGTGGCAAGTCCTTGTACGCGAGGGTCTTGGCATTCCTGGGCGAAAGCGATGTGGCGTCCCTGCTGGCCGAAGAATTGGACCAGATCGAGGGGTGGGACGACCGTATCCTCAAGGGCATCGCGGCGGAGTACGCTCACCTTCCCACACCCATCGACACGCTGATTCTGGCGCTGGGTGAGACGGGCGACCCACGCGCATTGCCCTCGATCCTGCGGAAGCTCGAGACGCTGGATGCAGGTGTTACCCTCTCTCACCACCGCGCCGTGGCCCTGACGCTGGAGCGGCTGGGGGATCCGGCCGCGGCAGAGCCCCTGGCGCGCTTGATCCGCAAGCCTGGCATGGGCGGGCATGCGATGACCGAGCTGGAGCCGCTCCACAACGAGGAGAAGGATCGCCGCCGCCGGCTGGGCCCGCTTCGCGAGATCGTTCTGGCCAGGGCGCTCTACCGCTGCGGGGACTGCCAGGGGTTGGGGGAGGAGACCCTGAACACCTACCAGCAGGACCTGCGGGGCCTGCTGGCCAGGCATGCGGCGGCGGTGCTGGCGGGTGGGGCAAAGAATCTGACGGCTGATTGAATGACTGGCCGGTGCTTACCCGAGCGGATGTATCCGTCCACGCCGAGTGCCTGGATCGCTCCCGGGCGATCCAGGTGTATCGAGGCGCGAGGACTGCAGATTCCAACGGACCGGTCGTGGAAAGGGTACTGGTCTTCCTCAGGCCGCCCCTTCGATACACCGTACCCGCCTGTGGCGGGCAGGGCACTCAGGGAGACGGACCATTTCGCGCGGACAATGGAACCAATCGCTGGAGGCGTTGGGGTAGCGTGCTGGTCGGGAGAACCCAGGGCTGTTCCAGCCCTGGGCTGTACGACGCAACCCCTTCGGGGTTGCCGCAGAACAGCGAATGCAGATCCCACGATCCATTGGAGAAGCCAGATGGCTAGCGTCATCCATACCGTAACGAGGCTATGTCTGATAGCTCTGCTTACAGCCGCTCCCGCCTCCGCCCAGCCCCTTACCTCGCTGGTGCGGTGCGATCCGGGCAAGGACCTGATCCGTGGCTCACAGATCGAGGTGTCCTCCGCGACGGGAGGTCCCGGGACGAAGTACTCGTACGAGTCTCTGGCGGATCACGACCTGTCCACCAACTGGGCCACGGCCAACAACGCCCCCCCTCCGCAATGGATCAAGGCGACCTTCGCGGAGCCCAAGACCGTGGACACCGTGGTCCTGGTCACCCGCGGTGCATCGACGATCTACTCGGACTGGAAGGCCGCGAGAATCGAGTTCGAGTCCGGCGACCCGGTAACGGCCAGCATGGAGGAACGCACTGGCGTCCACATCGTGCGGTTCAGCGCCCGCACGACCCGATGGCTTCGGGTAGTGGTCACCGAGGACTGGGAACGCAAGGTCTACTACGGGCTCTACGAGCTGCTGGCCTTTCACGATCCCGAGGGGAAGGTCCGGCGCGAGGTGCCGCCGGAGGAGCTCTGGCGGCAGATCAGCCTGGCCGAAACGGGTAGGGAGGCTCATCCGTGTGTGTACATAACTTCGGAAGACGTGGCGCGCGCGAAGCGGAATATCGAGGCTCACGACTGGGCTCGCGACCATGCGGACGCGATCGTCCGGGCCGCGGATTCGGTCGTGGGCAAGTCACCGGCCTGGATCCGTCGGAACTGCCCGGACAGAGGGGCGGCGTTCGCGTACGGGTTCACGGGGTGTCCGATCTGTTCGGCCAAGTGGGGGACCTGGGGCGGGGCCGACTGCAGCTTCGATCGTCCGGGCACCGTCCAATGCCGGAACGGCCACGTCCTCCCGAACGCGGTCTATCCCGATCCGGGAACGGGCTATGTGGGAGACGATGGGCGCACCCACTACTTCGTGGGTTCGTACAACGCATGGGTCATCGAGACCTACCAGAAGTGGTGCCGATGGCTCTCGTTCGCCTACACGATCACGGGGAAGGAAGAATACGCCGAGACGTGCGCGGTGATCCTCGATACCATCGCGGAGGTCTATCCCTACTGCGACAAGGGGTCGTGGGACTATCCCTCCAATCCGCCGAGCGGACGACTCAACCGTCCCTGGTATCAGGTTTCCCGGGTCCTGGTCCTGCTGGTCGACTACTATGACAAGATCCACAACTCTCCCGCTCTGGAGGAGGCGTCCTATGTGCCGGGACTGGCTCGACGCGAGAACATCGAGCGGTACATGCTCAAGAACGGGGCCTGGTATTGCTACGAGCAGTCGTTGAAGGGCGGGATGCACAACGGGGAGGCGGACTACATCCGGGGGGCGCTGGCCGTGGGTTGCCTGCTCGGAATCGAGGCCTATGTGGACTGGGCCGTAAGCGGCCCCTACGGCATCCGGGCAATGATCGCCAACAACGCCGATCGCGACGGGGGCTACTCGGAGACCTCGTTGAGTTACTCCAGCCACGCCCGGGATCTCTACCTGACCTTCGCGGAGCCACTGTACAACCATCGCAGCGGGCGGTATCCGGAGGGCCTGAATCTCTACGACGATACCACCTTCCGAAACTTCTACGTCCTGCCCAACCTGACCACCGACGTCCTTGGCCACATGCCGCGCACGGGCGATTCGGGACCGGACACGAGGGACGCCCGACCCCAGGAGCCCAGGTTCAACGATAGGGACTACATGTACGCCGAGAGGATCCACGCGCGGGCCAGCGATTCCGAGGTCAAGGCGGCGTTCGGGGCCCTGATCCGCTACTTCGCCAACGGCGATCTGCAGGGGGTGCGCGGCCTCTCGAGGGACAGGGAGTGGCGGCTGTTCCACTGCGAAGGGGATCCGTCGGGTGGCGGCGGATTGCCCGAATACCTCGAACAGAAGATATCGGCGACGACCCTGATGGGCCAGAAGGGGCTGGCCATTCTGCGCACGCCGGCCGGCGAGATGGCCCAGGCGTGCGTGATGCGGTATGGGCCCGTGCTCAACCACGGCCACCTGGACGACCTGAACATCAACTACTTCGCGCTGAGGTTGGAGCTCACCTACGACCTGGGATACGGTCTGGGCTCCACACACACCCAGCGGGGCTGGGCCCGGCAGACGTCGTCACACCAGCTGGTGCTCGTGGACGAGAAGCCCCAGCAGCCCGACCCCGGTGTGGATGACAGCGGGGGCAGCCTGCACCTCTTCGCCGGGATGCCGGGGATGCAGGTGGTGGATGCAGATGCGAACAACGTCTACCGGTCGCTCGGGGTGACCATGTATCGTCGATGCGTGGCGTTGGTGGGAAGCGGCCCGGGCGGCTACCTTCTCGACATCTTCCGGGTTGTCGGAGGGCGGCAGCACGACTACCTGGCGCACGCGCTGTCGGACGACATCCGGTTCGAGGGGATCCAGCTCGGTCAAAGGGCCGAGGGCTCGGTTGCGGGACCGGAATACGACTGGGGCGAGCGGCAACTGAACGACGGCGACATGAGCGGAGAGCCCGGCAGGCCCTACTGGTCGCCTCCACCGGGGAATGGACTGGGTTTCCTGATGCACCCTCGAGCGGGATCGGCAACGGGGTCCTGGTCTGCCACCTGGGCGCTGCCCGGTGACACACGGTCGCTGTGCATGACAGCGAACGCCGAACCGCACACGGAGGTGATCAATGCCTGGGCGCCCGGCATCTACCCGACCTATCCGAAGGCCGAACACGTGATCATGCGGCGTCGATCGGACGCCGGCTCCCTGAGCAGTACCTTCGTGACGGTGCGGGAGCCCTTTGGTAGGCCTCCCGGCGGGGGCGCCCAGGCCGCGGCCCATCCGGCCATCCACCGCATCGAGCGGACGTCCATCGGCGACGGGGCCATCGCGCTCTCCGTCCACTTCGCAGACGGTCCGGTCGATCGGTTCGTGTACGCCGGGACGCCGGCCCGGCGCGTAAAGGGCGGCGATGTCGAGATCGACGGATGCTTCGGAGGGGTGCGGATCGGGGTTGGGTGGGCCAGGAAGGCCTACCTAATCGGCAAGTCGATCCGGACTCCTGAGCTCAGGCTCGAGCTGCAGCACGGGTCCTATACGGGCCGGGTTGTGCAGGTGGACTATGAGAGGAACCTGGTCACGGTGGGCGCGAACCTGCCGACGGACGGACGCCTGGACTTCGAGACCGTCCAGTTCAGCAACCCGCATTACAGCCGAAACACGACCTACACGGTTCATGGGGTGAAGAGGGCCGCAGACGGATCGTGCGTGATCGACCTCGGACCGCAGCGAATGGTCCTTGGCAGGGGAACGCTCTATGCAGAGCCGTCGAGCGCAACGGAGATGAGCAGTCTGACCCCCCACGACTATGCCAATGGGCTGACCCGCCAGGGGGTCGACTTCTTCGATGGGAAGATGGTCGCAACGGACGACTGGGCACACCGGACCCGTATCACGTCCATGACGTCATCCCCGAGGTCGGCCGATCTGGTCGTGGAATCCACGGAGGGTTTCGACGACGGGGAGTCCTTCGTCTACCTGGATGTCTCGCCGGGCGACGATTTCGTCGTGTACAACTGGGCAGTGCTCGAACGCGATAGCGAGGGCGGAATCCAGGTGAAGGCGACCGACGACGTCACGCTGACGATCGGCGGCAGGACGCAATACCACCCTTGGGCCGGAGGCGTGGATGGCGGGGGCCTGGGGAGCGCCGATTTCGACGGCGACGGAAGCGTCGACTTCACGGACTTCGTGCTGTT
>JASLMQ010000611.1 GCA_030746455.1 Candidatus Latescibacterota bacterium | reverse complement strand
TTCTCGGCCAATGACCGGATCTTCCTGGTGGATGCCTCCTACACCGAGGGAACGACACTCAAGCACCACAACGGGGTGACGGCGGTGCGGGACGGGGAGGCGTGGGAGGCCCCAGCGCTGTGCCGACTCGAGGGCGTGGCGGATCTGACCCGCGTGGGGATGAGCCGGACGTCGATGGAAGGCGACTGGGGGGCCCTGTGGAGCCGCAGCATCATCTGGCGCAAGGGCGGCTGCTTTGTGGTCGTCGATCAAGTAGAGGCGACTCAGGCCGGGTCGTTCGCCATCCAGTGCCACTGGCGGGCGTTGGGCGAGGCGACCCTCAACAACGGGACGCTCGAGGCCGTGCAACGAGACCCCGAGAACGGCCGGGAGGATCGGCTCGTGCTGCAGGCCGCCGGGGGAGACCGGGTGTCGCTGGAGCAGGACCGTGAGAACTTCGGGTACTGCTGGTTCGACTATCCCTATGTGGACGACTGTGTGAGCATCCTGCACGAGTCCGCTAGCCGGCAGATGGATGTGGGGCAGCGGTACGGGGTCATCACCCTGTTCTACGCGACCAATGACGCCAAGCCCGTGGACGACCGGCTGCGCCGGGTGGGTGCCGGTGCGGCTATCGTGGCGGGGTTGGAGGGGCGGATGGTCGTGGGAACGGACGACAAGGCGGGCACATTCGCGGTTGGGCCTGTATCCGGGCGTGCGGGGGTATATGCGCTAGGCGATGGATGGTTCGCCCTGTGCAACGGGACGTCGCTGGCGTCCACGGGCTCCATCTTCGAGAGCACGGTGCCCGTGTCGATCGAGTTCGATCTCGAGAGTGGCGAGGGCCTGGTTGTTGCCTCGAAGCCGGGGGAGATCACGCTGTGCGGTGAGCAGTTCTCCGTCGTGGAAGGTCGGCAGGAAGTCCGGGTTTCCACCGACGGGGCGCCGGAGCTATCCCTGGACTGGATCGCAGGCCTTCCGACCTGGGAGGACAGGCCTCCGACCGAGTCGCGAACGGTTCCCGTGCCGAAGATGCGTCCCGTCTGGAGGCACGACGCCGGCTCGGGTGTGCGCTGCGCGACCGTTGGAGAGGGCCCTGTGGTGATGGGCACGGAGAGCGGCCTCGTCATGGCGTTGGATGAAGGTGGAGAGACCGAATGGCGTGCCGAGCTGAGCGGGAGCGTGCTTTCGGTCTCCACGGTCGATTCGGGAAGCGGCAGCCCACTCGTGGTGGCGGGAACCGAGGACCGGCGGCTCCACCTGCTGGAGGCGGGAGGCGCTGCTCGATGGTCCCACGAGTTCGAGATCTACGTAGGCGGTTGGGATCGATACGCAAGGGACGCCGCGGTGGAGTACGTCACCACGGCCGACCTGCGCGGGAGCGGGGAGCCAGATATCCTGGCGGCCGTTTCGGACCGCCAGCTTCACTGCTTCGACCTGAGTGGCAATGAGCGCTGGAGCTTCATGATCTACGGGATCTTTACGCCGCTCCGCCTCGCGGACATCAACGGAGATGGCCGGCTGGAGGTAGTCGGCGGGCCGGGCCGAATCACATGCGCGGGCTCGTGCTATGTGCTCGACGCGGATGGAAATCAAATTGCTGCCAACGGGCTGGACAGCTGGGCCTCGATGATGCCGGCCTGCGACGTGTGGGTGGGCTCCGGCGGCGAGCACCTTGTGGCGTGCGGTACCACCCGGTCGAATCTGTACGCCCTGAAGCTCGACGGAGGCAGTCTCGATGTGCTATGGCAGCAGCGCGTGGGCGAGGAGGTGCGGGATCTCATTGTCGAGGATCTGGACGGAGACGGCCGGCCGGAGATCGTGGCAGGCGCCGACTGCTTCTATCTCTACCTGTTCTCCGAGGACGGGACGGAGCAGTGGCGGAGGAACCTTGGCGCGCCCGTTCAGGAGGTGCTGACGGCTGACCTGTCCGGTGACGGCCGCCTCGAGATCGTGGCGGCATGCGAGGACGGGTCGGTCTGGGCGATCGACACCGGTGGGGAAGTCGTGGCGCGATATGAGGCCGGCGCGGTCGTTTATGCGGTCACGCCCAATGCAGGATGTGGCCTGCTGGTTGGGGCATCGGATGGATCCATCACCGCTCTTGGCTTGTAGATACTTAAGGGGTTAGCGCAATGGCAGAACACCGCATTACTCAGATCAGGCCGATGCAGCTGGACGTCGACTTCGACGGCCCTCCCATCGAGGTGGTGGCCGGGAAGGGAGACGCCCAACAGGCGGCGGCTCGGCGAATCGCCGAGGTCCTATCGGGGAAGTCTGGAAGACCGGTTGCGGTGGTCGACGATGACGGGTACGTCGGTTGGGACATCCGGCCGAAGGGTCAGGCGATCCTGGTCGGGAGCCTGGGGGACAACCGGGGCATCGAGTACCTGTACTATCGCTGGATGACGTTCGTCGATCGCAGCTACCCCGGAGCCGGCGGCTATGTGCTGACCACGGTGCGTGACCCATGGGCCACCGGGCGCAACGCGCTGGTGGTAGGTGCAAGCGACAAGGCAGGGCTGGAGGCGGCGGTGGACCGGTTTGTACAGGTCATCGCCGACTCGACGGAGTGCCTGCCGGGCCTGTATGAGGTGGTCTACGGGTCATCCCGGCCGCGGGAAGTGGAGGATGTCAAGCGCTGGGCCGAGGAGGGCCCCTCGCCCGAGGGATGGGTTTACGACTTCACGGGCTATGGGGGCCTGTCGCACGTTCCCCAGGCGGCGTGGGCCGCCGTTCGTAGCGGGGATCTGCGCATTGCGGAAGGGCTGAAGCAGGGGCTGATGGAGCTGATGGAGACGCCCGTGCTGCACACGGCCGAGAGCCAGCTCCATCTGGGTTTCTGGCCCGTGATGATGATGTGGCCAATCGTGGAGACCCTATCGGTCTTTTCTGAGGACGAGCGGCTCAAGATCGTTCGCTTCCTCTACGATGTCCTGGAGTCTCGGGAGGGCTCGAAGAACCACGGGTTGATTCACTCGGCCGAATCGGAGCTGCCGCGGCAAAACCACCAGACGCTGTGCGCCCTGGGTGTGTTGTTCGGTTCCCTCTACTTCGACAGACACTATGGGATTCCGGAAGCCCAGGAGTGGCGCGCGGTGGTGGACTCCCTGTTCCGAACCGGCGAGTACTGCTCCAAGCAGATTTGCGACAACAATGCCCACGGCTGGAACCAGAGCATCGGTGATTTCGCCACCTACGCCCTTCTGACGGGCAACACGGCGTTCTTCGACAACGGCATGGCGCGGTTGGCGACGGCACGCGCGGCGGCCAACTGCACCAGCAACGGCTTTGCAGCGACCATCGGAGATGGCGGCATTGAGAGCTACCCCAACTGGTTTCTCGCACAGGTCTCTTACTACCTGCGTGACGCGGGGCTGCGATTCGTTCTGGACAACCTGGCCCCCGAGATCGGCCGTGGCGGGGGCCTGATGCCGTGGCGGCAGCCGTACGATGTCGGGATGGCGTCGAATCCCCCGGTGGACCACGTGGGCACGCGCGTTTTCCCTCTGGACCGGCTCTACTACGACATCCCCAAGAACGCACCCGGCTACGTGGCACTGAGGGCGCCGAACGTGGCGTTCGACCGGACGTTCGACATCCTGACGATGCGCAGTGGCTGGGATGCCGGCGATCAGTACCTGATCCTGGACGGCACAGGGGGGGGCTCGCATTCCTACGAGGACGCGAACGCGATCCTCACCCTCACGCAGGACGACCGGTTCCTTCTCCTATCGGCGGACGCGCTCTACTACACCGCGCCCAAGTTCCACAATATGGTGACGGTCACGCGCGACGGGCTGGGCGAAGAGCTCCCAAGCTACTGCAGGCTGGACGCGGTGGCCGACCTGCCGACCTTCGGGTACTCGGAAACAACGCTGCCGGACTATGTGGGGACCGACTGGACGCGAACCCTCCTCTGGCGGAAGGGGGACTTCTTCCTCGTGGTGGATCGGCTGGCGGCGCGGGAGCGGGCTACATATGGTGCGATCTGCCGGTGGTTCAGTCTGGGGCAGCCCGAGCTCAACGGTGGCTGCTGTACGTTCCACCAGAGCGAATGGAAGGGGAGCCGCACCGATTTCGTGGTGGAGAACCTGTCTGGTCAGGCCATACGTACCCAGGAGGTCTACTACGGCCCCACGGTGTCCTGGAAGTCGGGCTTCGATGCCGACCTCGGGAAGAAGCTGAGGTCCGATCGGACCCTGCTTCAGGAGCTAGACCAGTCCCACAGCGCCACCCTGGAAGCCGGCGAGGCGATTCGCTTCGTCAATCTGCTCTATGCTCGGTCCGGAGCCCAGGTCGCCGAGCGGCTCGAGACGCAGGCCGGCGACTCGGGGTGGGTGCGAGTCGGGACGCCAGACGGCCCGGTGGCCCTCGCCATCTCCGAGGGCGAGCCGGTGAAGGCCAGCGGGCTCT
>JASLMQ010000610.1 GCA_030746455.1 Candidatus Latescibacterota bacterium | reverse complement strand
GCGCTTCCCCGCCTTGGGGCTCACCCACAGGAGGTCCCAGTTCCTCGTCTCTTCCCTGTGCGGCCCGTTCTTGATGTGGTCCCACTCCGCCCACAGCTTCCGCAGCAGGATCTCGTAGATCTCTCCGTCATCCCGGACCGTGTCCAGATCCCCGCCGGCTTCGGTCATGTAGAGGAAGAGGAGGTCGTTGTCCTCCGCGAAGTTCCCGTGGTCTTGCCGGATGTAGGTCGAGATTTGTCCGTGCCACATTCTGGGCACGAACTCGCCGGTACCGGGCGGCGGGATGTAGTCCACCTGGTGGTCTCGCTTGATGGCGATCCCAACGAGGCTCGTCCCCTGCACCCACCCGCGCCGCTCGGGCGGCGCAGAACGCTCCCCGAACTCATCGCTGCTCTCGCTTCCGAAATCGAAGTCTGCGCCTGCAAGCATGCCGATCTGCCCGTCTCCCGAGGCCTCGATCACGGCGTCGCGCACAGTGATCTCGACCGTACGGAATGCGGCGAGGTCCTCCGCGATGACGCCGCGGATCCGGCTGCCCTCCATCACCGGAGACCGCGCGTAGTGTCGCTTCAGGATGCGCACGCCCGCGTCCTCCAGCGCGCTCTGGACCACGGCCTCGTTACGGCGCGATATGTTGTAGGGCACCGTACCCTTGCTGACCTTCGTGAAGCCGTTGACCCACGCGGCTTCTTCCTGGAGTTCCTGAATGATGCCCGTTTCGGTACCGAACGCGTTGTAGCGGTCCGCGCCGGTGATGCCCACACCGAGGTTGGGTCCGCTGTTGCCGCCGAGGACCTCGTCCTTCTCCAGCAGGATGGTGTCGCACCCCTCTCGGCCTGCCTGGATGGCTGCGCAGTATCCCGAGACACCGGAGCCGATGACGAGAACCTCGCATTCGAGCGATTCGGCGATGCCAGCCGATGGGGCTTGTTCGCCCATCAGAATCTCCTCTTTGCCTTTGTAAGCAGGTCAGGCCTATACGGCGCAGAGCTCAGACGCGATCCGGGCCCACTCCCAGAGGCGCTGGGGCTCGTACCTGACGGTGCTGATGTCCTTCATGACGAGCTCGACGTGAAGGCCCTCGAGGCGCTCGAGCGTGGCAGCCATGTCCTTCCGGACGAAGGCCGGATCCCATTGATCCACGGCCAGGACCGCCGGATTGGGTTTGAAGGAGAACACGAAGTCGGTGTCCACGTTCTCCGCCGCCAGATCCAGGTCGATCCACGGGCTCATGGAAATCTTGCGAAGGTTGGGGACGTTGTTCCGCAGGATGTCGACCTTTTTATCGAGTGGCTCGCAGCACCCGTAGTAGGTGAGGCCGAAGCGGCTGAGATACCGGCACTCGTACTGAAGCGCGAACTCCTCGTGCATGGCCGGCGATACGGCGGAGAAGATCTGCGACATGGTGCGGCCCCACATATCCGAGGGTACAATCCGGTCTGGATTCATACTGGCGCCGGGAAGCCCATCGGTGAACTGATAGCCTCCGCCAAGCCACCGGTCGTTGTTCGGGGCAAGGATGTTGAGGTCCTCGTACTTCTCGAGCCTGCGGATGTGTGCTCTGGTGAGCCTGTCGATCGACTTGTGGACGTAGGCCGGTCGCTCGTGCATATCGATCAGGAGCTCGTCGACGCCCGTCAGACGGACCAGGAGGTCCCAGGGCGCGATGCTCGTGGACTTGAAGCCGGCCCTTTCGACTGGAAGCACGCCGTCGAAGATCTCGCTGAGCAGCTCGTACCTGCGGTCCCACATCTCGGCGTCGAGCGTGACTTCGGGGGTCTGGATCTTGTCGATGTCCCCTTCGTTCCGGATCTGGATGTGGTAACTGCGGGACACCACCGAGCTAGCCGGATCGGTCTGTGCGATATCGACCTGCTCCGAGAGACCGAATCCCGTGTCCCGTACGGATGGGCCCACTTCGATGGCCGGGCCGATCACCATGTCGCCGGGCATGTGGTCCCACTGGTACAACTCGCGGCGCAGGGCGAGCTCGAGGGTCCTCGCGGGTTCGTCCTCGCACCTCAGCGTCAGCTCATCGTCGACGTTCATCTCGTGCCAGGGGATCTCGAAGATCCAGACCATAGGGCGCTCGGAGTAGAGGTCGTTGAGCTTGGACCAGGCCCTTCTGCGCTCATCCTGGACAGGCAGAGCGGCGATCTCCGCCTTCCGCTTGCCGAGCTCGCGGAGAATGTTGCGGTCGCGTTGGGCTATCATGAGGCGTCTCTCAACGGCGGGTAGCGGGTGTCGGGGGACCGTCGTCTATCGCCAGGGGTCGAGCAGGACTTTGCCGCAGTTGCCGGTGAGCTGTAGCTCGAAGGCCTGCTGGATATCGTTCATCGGGAATCTGTGCGTGATCAGCTTATCGAGCTTCTCCCCTGTGTTCCGGATGAGCTGCATCATCCGCTCCGTACCGTTCAGGTTCCAGTGCCAGGATCCGTGGAGCGAGATACCCTTTCGGATCATGTCCTGGCTTACCTTGATCTCCAGGGCACCCCCTTCACCCACGAAGGCCATCTGACCCCGCCGGCGGAGCGCGTCGATCGCCAGCCGCCACGCTGCTGCGTCACCCGTGCAGTCTACGGCCCTGTCGAGCCCCCTGCCGTCGGTGAGATCGAGTAGCGCGGACAAGGGATCTCCGTCCGAGGGATCGATGACTTCCTCGGCGCCGAGGTCCAGGGCGAGCTGCCTGCGCATCGGGTGGGGCTCCACAGCAATGACGCGACAGCCACGGTAAGTCGCGTTGATGACGCCGCCCAGGCCCACGGGTCCGAGGCCCGTGATCAATACCGTGTCGAAGGCGTTGACGGCCATCCGCTCCATCGCACCGAAGGTGGGACCCAGACCGCAGCAGGCCATCGCGCCGTGGTCGAATGAGATGTCGTCGGGAATGGGGAGCAACATCCAGTCCTGCTTTACGAGGTACTGCATGAACGTGGCCTTCCCCGCCTGATTGTCCGTTCTGGCCAGCACGTCCACGCTGTTCTGACAGTGGATGTAGTCCCCCGATCGGCAGA
>JASLMQ010000609.1 GCA_030746455.1 Candidatus Latescibacterota bacterium | reverse complement strand
GTGAGGGGTGTCCGCGTGCGGTCGAAGATCGTCCCCGCCGTCACCGAGCTGCGAGCCCCACACGCGGCGCACATGAAGCGGCCGTCGCCAAGACGCCAACCGCCCTTGCCACCACAGTTGGGACAGACGAAGCCGTTAGGGCTCGTAAGGGAACAAGCGTCAGTTCTTGCGGGCCGACGTAGGATGGATCGTGTAGTTCCAGTCGCCGTGGAATTCATGCCGTTGGAGTTGGATCTGGCCCATCTGCGCCGCGGTGATCTTGACGCCTTGAGGATAGGAGCGCTCGTCGAGCTCGGAGCGTACTCGCAGCCCTTCCGAGGTCGTTGTGGCGCCGATGAGACTCACGATCGTGGCGAGGCTTGTCAGCGCCTTGCCGCGCCAGTTCATGGCGATGTGTGAGAAGAGTCGGTGCTCGATTCGGTTCCACTTGCTCGTGCCCGGTGGATAGTGGCACACGGTGATCGAGAGACCTGTACGGTTGGCGAATTGCTGCAGCTCCCACTTCCACAGACGCGTCTTGGCGCCGTTACTACCTCCAGCGTCAGCGGTGATCATCAAGTGATCGACGCCGCCATAGGCGGGGCGCCCCATCTGTTGCCACCAACTGCGAATGGCGTTCATGGCGAAGCTCGCGGTGTCGTGATCGATGCCGACGCTGACCCAGCCTTCGTCCCGTGTCAGGTCGTAGACGCCGTAGGGAATCGCCTTGCCCTGCTCGCGCACAATGAAGTCGTGGACCCGTACGTCTTCCGGCATACCTTGCGGCCGCCATTCACGACCTGGGTTCTTGAAGTCTCCCACCAACTCCTTCTTCTTGGTGTCCACCGAGATGACCGGCTCGCCCCGGGCCTGACAGGTCCGCACCTGTTGGTTGAGATACTGGAATTGGGCGTCTCGATCCGGATGCTGTGTGCCTTCCCGCGTCTTGCGGTTGGCCTGCAGCGTGTAGCCGAGTCCATGCAGCAACTCCGCCACAAGCGTGTGGCTGATCCGGTGTCCCATCGTCCGCAGTTCATCGGCCAGCTTGCGGACGCTCTTGGAGACCCAACGCAGGGGGCTGTCGTCCGGATCTCCCGCTGTCACCGGTTCGATCAAGGCATCCAGATCCGCCAACAGCGTTACATCCTTCTCGATCGTGCTCTTGCGGCCGCCTCCCGGCCGTCGCGTGCGCCCCGCATCCAGTCGCGCCTGCGACTTCAGCTCCTTAATCCCACGCGCGATCCGGCCCGGAGAGATCCCCGTGGCGCGAGACACCGCCGCCATGCCGCCCCACCCCAGCGACATCGCCTCCGTCGCCGCCCACAGACGGCGAGAGCGCTCCGTCAGTTCTGGAGACAGCGCTTCGTACTTGGTTCGAATGGTGTCCTCATCCACGCAGCCAGTGTACCACTATGCAGACGAAATTGCTAGGAATTTCTTGCCCTTATTCCCTGACGAACCCTTAGCACCTCAGCGTGGTTCGGTCCGGTTCCGGACCAATGTTCCCCCTGTATCTGATCGAAGACAGGATCTTCGCCAGGCAACGTCGTCAGCCAAGAGACCGCGGGGCCCCGACCGGCCTCGGCGGGAGACCAGTTCTCCGTCAGTTGGCCCACACGAGTCAACAGTCGACGCAGCGATGCGTGGGGTCCTACGGTCGCGGCTGTCACTTCTCCCCCGGGCGCAAGCGTCGCGAGTCCTTCCAGGAACCGCAAGGCGTCTGACAGCAGTACGAGTGGAGCTACCCCGTCTGCAGTGAAGTCTAGCACGCCAACGTGTTCGAAATTGCGACGGTAGCCGTATTCGGTAAGGTTAGCCGATGCCACCAGCACGCGTACATGATGCTCCCAGATCAGCAGACTCACCTTCGCGTGCTGGATACCGCCGCTCGGTACGGTTACCGGCAGCAAATCCCAGCGAAGGCTGCGGCTGCGGGGTACGTGCCCAGAGTCGACCAGGACCACACACGAAACCTGCGACAGCCTCTCCTCGCGCTCCACGAGGTAAACCCGCTTGTCCTCGTCGGGTTGGGTCTCCATCCCGACAAATCTTCCCAAGCACTCCTCCTCAAAGAATGCCGCGTCAAAGGTGTAGCTGGTGGCAATGCAGCCCATGGGCTGCCCGAACCCCTCTCTCCTCACCCAGGAGTCCAGGAATCGCTCCCGCACATCATCCCTGTAGGACTGAGGACTCATTGCTCAGATTCTCCCGAGGTCACGCAGGAACGTGGAGGCAGTTCCCGTGCGGTAATCGTAGACGTAGGAGTCGTCGAACGGTGGCGGGTCCGGGCTTCTGTACATGGGCCGTACCATCGCACCCTCTCCCGTCGGCTCAAACCAGGCTCTCTTGCCGTCCGGCGGCTTCTCGCGCTGCACTTCCTGGTGGTGCTCGAGGACGGCCCGGTAGAGTTCGGTGGGGTGCTTCAACCCTCGATAACGAAGCAGGTGACTTTGCATCTCGCGCAGCCAGTCCGAATCGGTGAAATTCTTCTCGAGAGTCTCCACCTGCCGGTGGAGATTTGTCGCCAGAGTCCTGGCGTGTCTCTCCTGTGCAAATTCAGTGTCGCTTACGGCCCGCCCATCCTTGTCGGTTGACATATGCAGGATGAGACGGAAGGCGTCTTCTATGGTGCGCCCGAGCCCTTCGTATGCGTCTATGCGCTCGAGGCGTTCCCTCAGCGGACGACTTGCCTTTCGGATGACACGCCTGAAAAACGCCGGCTCCGTCTTACGGTCGACGACAACTCCATGATCCTCCAGATAGCCGAACAACTCGCACCGCATCTCTTGGGCCTGAAGATCCTCAGGGTTGCCGCGTAAGTCCGTGCGGAGCAAGCGATGCGAAATGCACTGCTTCTCACGCGAACCCATCCGATCTGGAGACAACAGCCTCATCAACTCTTCCCACATCGCTGATCTTGGAGGCTGATCAACAGCACCCTTGGCCATGCCTTTCCGCACTGCTCTCCGCAAACTCTCGAGTAGCTTTGCCCCAGGACCCGTCTGGCCGGTAATGAAACCAGACAGTCTCTGGTCCTTCTCCCACGCACTCAGCAGTTCCAGACCGCCTTCGTCGAGATGAAAGTTGTCATCCAGAATCTCCAACCCCCGTGCCAATCGTCGGTAGACGCCGGAGTAGCCAAAGACCTTGGGCGTCTTCAGATAGTTGTCTTTGCTGAGATGTTGGTTCCGCTGGACTGCAACTCTCGATTTGCGGCTTCCCGGGTAGTTCTGCAGCCCCGACCGCGCGAAGCCTTCCACGATGTGCCATTCGAAGACCAGCCATGCTGGGGACACATCGTCGGCTGCCAGTTCTTCGGCGAATCCTTGGCATACATGGGCCCCGACGACCATGGCCGTCAGGAACCGCGGTCGTGCCATGCGTACAGTCATCCAGGGATAGATTCTCTCGGCAAGACGCTCGTAGGTGCTCATGAGACCGAGAGGGTCGATGCTGCCCTCCGTGCGTTCCGCCGGATCGTATAGGGAGAGGAGGGGTGGCGAGAAACCGGTCACGGTATTGCTCGATTCGAGGTAGACACGGAGGTAACATGCTCGGAGGCTTGGGCTTCGAATGCACACACCCCGTTGGCCAAACGCATCTGTCGCACGCTCCGGCACTCCGGCTCGAACAGCGCTGGATTGGCCACCAACACGCACGCACAGCGCGCCCTGCTCGTCGCCACGTTCAGCCGATTCAGGCTGTGCAGAAACTCCATCCCCTGCGGCGCCTCCTCTGGCGATGAGGTCGCCATTGAGTAGATGACCACCTGCGCCTCCTGCCCTTGGAACTTGTCCACCGTCCCTACTCGCGCTCCATCGGGCAAGCTCACCTGGAGATCAGCCACCTGAGCATTGTAAGGCGCCACCGCCAGGATATCCTCCAGCGTCAGCGGCTCTACCTCACCTTTCATGTTTGTCCACGTCACCCCGCCTTGCAGCAGATCCGCCACGACCTCGTCCACCCTGTCCACTTCTTCCTCACTGGAGCTCTGATTCCCGTCATGGTCAACAGCTTCAACCCAAAGCCCTGCCCCAGCGTATTTCGTCGGTCCTGCGAGTAGCTGCTGCTCCAGCCCTTTCATCGACGCCAGTCTCATCTCGTAG
>JASLMQ010000608.1 GCA_030746455.1 Candidatus Latescibacterota bacterium | reverse complement strand
CGGATCGAGGATCTTGTCCGATTTCGAGGATGGGGTCCGCACGCTCGACATCACCCTCGCGGCCAACCGGTCGGCGGAGACGGGCAAGCCGGAGCGGACCCATTTCTCGCAGAACCCGTAGGCAGGGCTCCAGCCGGCCCGAGGAGCGGGAGACGGGTTCGATGCCGTCTCCCGTTTTCGTGCGTGAGGGGGATCAATCCCCGCTCGCGTGGCGCGGAGCGGGACCATCCGCGCGCCACCGGCGCAGGCCGAGAGATCCACCTGGAACCTATTGGGTCCGAACCGCGTCGAAGTAGGGAGCATCCCGAGACGCAGGCCGACGCGCAAGAAACGATCGTGTCACCATTGGGAGCAAGGGTATGAGAGGGTTGCAGGTGGGGCCGCGTCCTCTGGGTCGGCGGCTGAGCGAGTCCGCGAAATCGATACTGACGGCCGTACTGCTGGTGATCCTGGTCCGGGCCACGCTCGTCCAGGCCTACCACATTCCCTCGGGGTCCATGGAGGACACCCTGCTGGAGGGCGATTACCTGCTGTCCGACAAGCTGACCTTCGGGACCCAGATTCCCGACCGACTCCCGGTGCTGAACCTGAAGCTGCCTTCGCTCCAGATGCCGGGCTTCCGGGATCCCCGGCCGGGCGACCTGGTGATCTTCGAGTGTCCCGAGGACCCTTCGCGGGACTGCATCAAACGCTGCATCGCCATAGAAGGGCAGACGGTGGAGATCAAGAGCAAGGTGCTCACGGTCGACGGGAAACCATTCGAAGATCCCCGAGGCGTGAAGTACGAGGACCGGCGACAGCTTCCGAAGCGATCCAGCGCGCGTGACAACTACGGCCCCTACATGGTGCCGCCCGGTCACATCTTCGTGATGGGAGACAACCGGGACAACAGCTACGACAGCCGGTTCTGGGGACCGGTCTCGGTGGAGAGGATCAAGGCCCACCCCATTCTGATCTACCTCTCGGTGGATGGGGCCGCGCCTATCTGGAACCTGTTGGAGAAGATCCGGTGGGGTCGGTTGGGCCTGATAGACTAGCCCCAATAACACAAAGCGAAACCACAGATGGACACAGATGGACACTGATGAAGGGGCGTCCGAGCCCGGCGATTGCGGGCCGAGACGAAGCTTGTGCGCAGTGGGACGGGGGCGAGCAGTTCGGAATGGTCAATACCCACGGGTGAGGCCCCACCGCAGGTGAGGTGAGGGTTCGTTTGAATCCACCGTCGGTGAGCCTACCACGGATCTCATCTAGGCCTCGGAGTCTGGGGGCCTCATGATCTCAATCGGTGTCTATCCGTGTTCATCGGTGGTAAGGTTCTGACGTTTCGAGGTTAGGAGCTGACGATGGCCAAGGGCAGAATGCAGGGATCAACGGGCATGCAGATCGCCCTGGAATACACCAAGTCGATCCTCTTCGCGATCGTCTTGGCGGTGGGGATTCGCTCGACGCTGGTTCAGGCATACCATATCCCCTCGGGATCGATGGAAGACACGCTGCTGGAGGGGGACTACGTTCTGGGGCTCAAGCTGACGTTCGGCACCCAGATCCCGGACCGGCTTCCCCTGCTCAACGTGAAGCTCCCCTCGTTCGAGATGCCCGGATATCGCAATCCCGAACCGGGCGACCTGGTGATCTTCGAGTTCCCGTCGGACCCGTCTCGCGACTTCATCAAGCGGTGCATCGCTGTCGAGGGACAGACGGTCGAGATCAGGAACAAGGCACTCATCGTCGACGGCCAGCCGTTCGAGGACCCTCCGGGCGTAAAGCGTACCAACCCTCACGCTCTTCCCCGCCGGCTCAGCGCGCGGGACAACTTCGGCCCCCAGGCCGTGCCTCCGGGACACATCTTCGTGATGGGCGACAACCGGGACAACAGCTCGGACAGCCGCTTCTGGGGTCCCGTTCCATTGGGAAAGATCAAGGCACACCCCCTGTTGATCTACTTCTCGGTGGACGGTACCGCGCCCCTCTGGAACCCGATCCGAAAGATCCGCTGGGGTAGGCTGGGCACGGTGGACTGATCGATCCCCATCGGCGGGGTGCCGATCGGGTATTGATGACATCAGGTCGATTGGGTATCATTGTATCCAATCCGAACTAGTTGCCCGACCGCCCAATCTGCCCGGGGAACCGCCCATGCGACCTATCTGGCGATATGCTGCCCTTCTTCTTTTCGCTCCGGCCGTCTTGCCCGCCTGCGGCCCCATCCCGACCGATTCCTCCTCTGCCACGGCGACTGGCCGACGCGTGTACGAGAACGAGGCATGGGGATTCTCCGTGACCGCACCCGACGATTCCACGTGGAGCTGGAACGCTAAGATCCTCTATCAGGTCCGGGAGCCGAACGGCCTACCGAGGGTGGAGGTGGAGATGCGGAAAAGCGCCCGTTCGGGCAGCAACTATCGGCCGCGGTTCCTCATCACGCCCACGGCCCTGCCCAGCGATATGGCGTTGGCCGACTATGCCGAGTACGTGGAGGAGGAGCTCAAGGCCGGTCGTTCCGGCTACGTGGAGCAGGACCAGCTGGAGATCGCGGTGGAGGGTGCGGAGGGAGCGGCGTGGACGTTCGACACGAGGACCAGCAGGGGGTTTCTGATCAAATACCTGGTCGCGGTGGTGGTTCGCGACCGCAAGGTCTATGTGATGATCGGAACCGGAATCTCGTCCTACTTCCCGCAGGAGGAGTTCCTTCAGATCGCCTCCAGCATCAGATTCACGCGCTAGAACCGGGTTGCCGGCGCGGTGGGACAGCAACAAGACGCTGTGACGCCCTGCCCAAGCGGTTTTTTCCTTCTCTCGCTGGACAATTTTGACTCAAGAGAGCCCCTTCGTCTGCCGATATAGTCATTGACCAAGCGGTATCACTTGCTTCGACAAAGCCCCCTCGGGTTCCGCGACCCGGTGGGGCTTTGTCTTATCTCGGGGAAGAGCAGGTCCGTACTTCCGTGTCTCACCCAGCGGGCCTGCAAGACTTGCGCACGAGCAGCATCCCCAACCCCCCGTCCCCCAGTGCCTTGCGGAACGTGGACCGCATCTGAGGCTCTGCATCCTCATCGTCCACCGTCCAGATCGAAGAGACGCCGCAGGCGGCAGCCAGGTCCCGGATACCGGCCACCGGGCCGGCATCCGCGGAAGGCGCGCGGTCCGGGGTTCCCTGCCCCCCGGTCGTCATCGCCCCTCCGTTGTCCAGAACGACCAGAAGCAGGTGCGCCCCGGTCGTCCTGGCGTGGATGAGCGCGTTGATGCTGCTGTGGTAGAAGGACGAGTCCCCGATGATGGCCACAGGACGCTCGGGGACTCCGGCCAGCTCCAGCCCCCTAGCTACGCCGAGCGAGGATCCCATGCACAGCTTGGTATCCAGCTGATCGGCGGCCACCACCACGCACCCGGGGTCCGCTGCCAGGAAGGGGTTCAAGCCCAGGGCGTTCGCCTCTTCGCGAAGCACCGTCAGGATCCGCGCGTAGGGGCAGCCCGCGCAATGCGACACGCGATAAGGCTTCTCCTGGGCCCAATCGGCCTCCGTGTAGCGACGCGACGGCTCGAATCCGGGCAGATGGGCGTCCAGGGCCGCCTGGATGTGCCACCGAAAGAGCTCCCCCTCCCAGTTGACGTCCCCCGAGCGCTTTCCCCGGATGCGGGGCGTTGTCCCCCTGTCGTAGCCGATGGCCTTGATCGCGTCCTCGAGGTAGGGATCGACCTCCTCGAAGACCACGACCTCGTCACACCCCTCGAGAAACCGGCCGATCCGCTCACCGGGCAGGGGGTAGAGGGTGCCCAGCCGCAGGACGGTCAGGGCCGAGGCATCCGCGCCGGCCAGCGCCTCGGACAGCTTGGTCGCCGCGAAGCCGCCGGCGAGCAGGCCCAGGCGGCCCGATCCGTGCACCTCGCTGAACGGGGCGGCCTCGAAGCGGGTGCGGACCTCCTCGAGGGTCTGGTGCAGACGTCGGTGGTTGGGCACTGTATTGGACAGGGAGGAAATCCATCGCCCGGGTTCCCTGTCCGGGGCCATCGACGGCCTCTCGTCCGGGGCGGGAGGCGGGTCCTGCGCCTGCCGGTGTGCGCAAAAGCTCCTCGTGATGCGGATGATGACAACGGTTCGGAGCTCCTCCGACAGGTCGAAGGCCCAGCGCACCATCCGGCGGCCCTCCAGGGGTGTGGACGGCTCCAGCATCGGCAGCTCGGACAACGGGCCGAGCGGGCGGGTGTCCTGCTCGTTCTGGGATCCCCACGCACCCGGGTCGTCACCCATCAGGATGACCAGGCCGCCGTGAACGCCGGTCATGTTGAGCACCATAAGGGTGTCGAGGGCCACGTTGATCCCCACGCTCTTCATGCACACGATGGCACGGCGGCCCCCCTGAGACGCCCCCGCGGCCACATCCAGGGCGATCTTCTCGTTGAGACACCACTCAGCGGCGTGCCCGTACCGGTCGGCGGCCTCGGCCAGCACCTCGAAGATCCCCGTCCCGGGGGAACCCGGGTAGCCGGTGACCACGCTGACGCCTGCCTCCAACGCGCCCCACGCCAGGCCGCGGTCCCCGTTTGCCTCCTCGACGGTCATCTGCTTCTCCCGTATCCATCCCGGTACCGACAGGGCTGCCCTAGACGAATCCGATGAGACGCCAGTAGAGCAGGTTCAGCGGTACCAGTATGATGAGTGTGATGAGTGATATGAGTGACATCAGCAGGATGAACTGCCCCATCCGGACGTAGCGGAAGCTGTAGGCGAGCATGAAGGGCGCCGACTGGTAGGGGATGAAGACGAGGCTGGTCCCGATGGCCACGCTCAGTGCCGTGGGGATCGCGGCCAGACCGATGTCGGCTCCGAAGTCGAGCAGGAGGGGCGTGAGGATGGCGGCGATGGCGGCGGTGTCGGCCAGGAAGTCGGCTGGAACCAGCAGGTAGGTCACCGCCCCCAGCTTGGCCAGGGCGTGGCTGTCCGAAAGGTCTAGCCATCCGGTGAGGAACCTCCCCATCCGGTCGTTCAGGCCCGTGTCCTCCATGGCGTAACCCATGGCGAAGGCCGCGGCCACGTAGATGAGGATCGGGAAGTTGATCTTGCGAAGGTGCCCAGGCGCGAGAGGGCCCCATCCCGGAAGGTAGCACAGGAGGACCAGGAGCAGGCCTACGTAGGCTGGATGGATGCCGTGGAGCGCATCCGTTGCCCAGAGCAGGATGCCCAGCAGCAGGATGCCAACGGCCTTTCGCTCGGGCGGCGAGATCCGCGCGGGGATCGATGCGTCCTCGGCGGGCGGCGCCGTCGGGGACCGCTCCTGAGGGACACGCAGCAGAAGGCGGACCAGCAGATAGCAGCATCCTGTCCGAACCAGGCCGATCACGGGGAGCATGTAAAGGGCCCATTCGCCCCAGTAGAAGGTGATGTCCCGGGCCTCCATGGCCCCGAACACCACGAGATTGGGTACCGATGCGGTGAGGATGCCCGTGCCGCCGTAGTAGGTGGAGCAGGCGAGCGACAGAATGAGGGCCGCGCTGACCCGCGAGCCGGGTGCCTCTCCGATGGCCTTCAGCAGGCTGACGAGCATGGGCATCAGGATGAGGATCCGGACCACACCCGATGGGATGAGGATGGCGAGGACGATGCCAAGGAGATGGAGGCTGAGCACCAGCCTGCCGTAGCTTCCGATTCGGCCGAGGACGAGACGGGCCAGGCGGGGGCCCAGCGGGGTCTCGGAGATGGTGAGGCTCAGGGCCATCCCGGAGAATATGAGCCAGACGGCCTTGCCAGAGAAGGCGTGGAAGGTCGTCTCGAACGACATGATGCCCAGGATCGGGAACAGCAGGAGCGTGAGGATCGAGGTGTACTCGATGGGTACGGGCTCGAAGGTCCAGAAGACCACGGTGAGGGCGCAAACGGCCAGTGCGAGGCGGGACGGGACGTCGAGCTCCCCCGGGATCAAGAGCGCGACAAGCGGGAGAAGAATCCCGAGGACAAGGCCAATCACTTTGGCTGAGGGCATAGGAGCTCCCGGGGGCGAAACCGGCGTGGCGTGCCGGAGCGGCTGGACGGTGCTGGGCGCCGGGCTCCGAGGCGCCGCCAATATACCGAGCCCTCTGTGCGAAGGCAAGGGCGGGGATCCGCACAGACCCCAGGCGGGGCTTGACTTTGGCGGTGGGCCGGTCCATATTGTTCGCTGCTTGGCTCGGACGGGTCACGCCTGATGCGAACGCTCAATGGAGGGGTCGGAGATGCTACTGGAGGGGTTCGAGGGAGTCTATCCAGCTGCGGTGAGTCCACGGGATTCGGAGGGCGGGTTCTCTGTGGCGGCATTCGAAAAGCTGATCGACAGGGTGTATGAAGCCGATGTGAACGGACTGTATGTCTGCGGTAACACGGGCGAAGGCTACGTGATGACCGTAGAGGACCGGAAGCTGGCCACCGAGGTGGCGGTCCGAATGTCGGAGGGCCGTGGCAAGGTGGTGGTCCACGTCGGTGCTCCGGCCGAACGGGACGCCGTGGAGCTGGCCCGGCATGCGTCCGATTCCGGCGCGGACGGCATCTCCAGCCTGCCCCCATACGTACAGCGCTACCGGTTTCAGGACATCGTTGCGTTTTACACGTCGGTGGCCGGAGCGGCCGAGATCCCGCTGTTCGTCTACTACATCCCCGTGGTGACCAACCGCGAGTTCACTCCGGGTGAGGTCGACCAGCTGCTGGCCATCGACGGGGTGGCCGGGCTCAAGTTCACGAGC
>JASLMQ010000607.1 GCA_030746455.1 Candidatus Latescibacterota bacterium | reverse complement strand
TCGCCCACCGAGCGCACGCGGCGGTTGCCCAGATGGTCGATGTCGTCGGTGTATCCCTCGCCGTTGAACAGAAGGACGAGATACTGGATGACCTTCAGGAAGTCCTCGATGCACAGCGTGGTGAACTCCAGCGGGACGTTCATGTCCAGCCGCTGGTTGATCCGGTAGCGCCCGACTTCTCCCAAGTTGTAGCGCTTCGGGCTGAAGAAATGGCGTTCCAGAAGTCCCCTGGCCGTCTCGATGTTGGGCGGATCGCCAGGGCGCAGCAGATTGTAGATCCGCGAGAGGGCCTCTTCCTCGCTGTCGCAAGGGTCTCTCTGCAGCGTGTTGGTGATGATGCCGCCATCGTTCTCCGGGTCCACTTCCAGGACCGGTACCGAGGAGATCCGGCTGCTCTTGAGCGGCGCCAGGTGCTCCTCCGTGATGGTCCGGTATGCCTCGACGATCACCTCGCCCGTCTTCTTGTTCACCACGTCCGTAGTGGTGATCCGACCGACCAGGTCGTCGTTCACACGCACGCTCTGGTCTTCGTGGAAGATGCTGAGGATCTCCTCCTCGCGGCTGTAGCCCAGCGCACGAAGGAAGGTTGTGACCGGAAGCTTCCGCTTGCGATCGATGTGGACATACATGATGTCGTTGATGTCGAGACTGAACTCCAGCCAGGCCCCCTTGTAGGGAATCACGCGGGCCGAATAGAGCCGCTTCCCGTTCGGATGCAGGGTCTCGTCGAAAAAGACACCCGGGGACCGGTGCAGCTGACTGACGATGACCCGCTCGGAACCGTTGATGATGAACGTTCCTTCCTGGGTCATGAGAGGAAGCTCGCCCAGGAACACCGTCTGCTCGACGATGTCCTTGATGCGGTAGTCGTTCTCCTCCTGCTTCTCGCGCGCGATCAGCCTGAGCGTGGCCCTCAGCGGCGCGGCGTAGGTCGTCCCCCGCTCCAGGCATTCCTCGACGCCGTACTTCGGGGTACCTACCGAGTAGTCGACGAACTCCAGTGAAAAAAGGTTGTGGACATCGGCTATGGGGAAGATGCTGTGAAAGACCGCCTGAAGCCCTTGTGCGGCTCTCTCCTCAGGCGGTACGTCGTCCTGCAGGAACCAGTCGTAGGAGTCGATCTGGATATCCAGCAGATTGGGCATCTCGATCGCAGGCGTGATACTCCCGTAGGATTTCCTCTCAATGAATCCTTTTTGTGCCAAAGCACTCACGCTCCTGTGGTGAAATCGGGCTGAAGATGTTCCCTGGACTCATGCCGTTGGGTTCCCCCAAACACGGAGACGGGTCAGGCCCCCAGCGGCCCGTTCAGGCAGGGCCGCAGGTCCCGACCGTCTCATCCCGTCTCAAAGGCTGTCCCTACTTGATTTCCACCACCGCCCCGACTTCCTCCAGCTCTGACTTGATCTGATCGGCCTCCT
>JASLMQ010000606.1 GCA_030746455.1 Candidatus Latescibacterota bacterium | reverse complement strand
TGATGAGGCCCTGCGTGTCCCCGCAGGGCCTCTCTCCGTTACATACCGGACCCGTAGGTCAGTTTCGTTGTGAGGGATAGACGCGCCGAAGATCACATACCCGTCGACCAGGTGTCGCCTATTCTACTCGCGAAAGCCCCCTTGCAGCCTGCCCGGCTTCGGTCTCCTCCCCCGTCTTACCCGACATCCTCTCGGCGATGTCCGCCAGATGCTCGCATTCCCTGATCGCCTCCGCAACATCCAATGCGCGGGGTTCCTCTGCGACCATGCGATTCCAGTTCCCGGTGTAGATCTTCCTCAACACCTCGTTGGGGAGCGACATCCCTTTGATGATGCCGTCCTCAGGCGGGCCGAGCAGGAAGTCCGCTGATTCGGGAACCCGGTAGGTGTCGTCGCTCTCCAGCCAGCGGAAGACGATACCGGTGCGAATGCGTCCCTCCTCCAGCGTGAGCCCACCCATCACGTCGGTCCCGAAAACGATCCGGTCCGCGTAGGTGATGAAGAACTCCCTGCTCTCCTCCGGATCGCAAGACAGGTTGTAGAGCATCTCGATGCCTGGAGTCAGATCGAAGCACACCGAGGGATGCGCATCGAAGAAGCGCCTGGCTCTGGGCAGGTCGGCCGACAGGAAGTAGAAGTGGGCGAAGATGATCTTGAGTCGGGGATGTCTGGCCAGCACCTCGTCGACCTCGGCGTACAGCGCCTCCTTCTGAACGTCCTCGGGCCCGTAGCCCCAGTTCCGGTCCCTCGCCCAGGCCGGGAGCTTCTCGGGTTCCCAGAACTCTTCGGGATCGTTCACGTGCCAGACGACTGGGACCTGCTTCTCCTCCACACAGGCCCAGTAGTCGGCGTAGTAGGCACCGGTCACGGGGATGTCCATGCGCTGCCGCGACGTGGGCTTCCCCTCGATCATCTTGATCCCATCGCATCCGATCTCCGAGAAGCCCTCCACCTGTTCGGGAAGCGGACGTGTTGAGACGCTTCCTCCGCAGAGTTCCTCCGCGTGGTTCAGTCCTGCGAAGACGAAGAAGTCCGACGGGTGTCGAGCCTTCATATAGAGGGACTGAGGAAGGCCCGTCCCTTTCTCGGGATCCTGGATGGACACGAGGTTCGTCTTTTCCACCCCGGTAACCTCGCGGATCTTCAGAACAAGCTCTTCGTCCGAGATGCCACCCAAGTGGACGTGACCGTCCACGATGCCCTCTACACCCGAACTCCACTCCTCCATCGCCTTGTCCCCTCCGGATCGTATGTCTGTAAGCTGCCCGGATCGGCGTTCCTGCCGAGCATCATCCGCCTCGTCCGGCTTGTTTCCTTCTCTGCGGCTCTACGTCTCTGCGGGAGGATGCTCTTCGCGAGAGGAATCGCTCATCCTATGCCCTATGTCAACGTGCCCCCACGATCTCGAACGGTATGGCCGGCAGGACACCCAGCGGTACGCGTCTCTTCCTCTGCTTTGCCTTGCCATCTCTGGGCTTCACAGTCCTCTCCAGAAACGATTCCACGATCAAGTTTCCCCTCAGGCCCGCTTCGGCCTCCTCCCGATCGGCAGCGAGAACGATGTCGATGCCCCCTCGACGCGGAGACACCTCCTGGATCGAGATACCCGCCGGTGACTCGCTCAAAGCGAGCTGGACCGGGTTCTCACGCCTCCGCCTGGGCGTCCGAACACGGACGGATGCAGTCCCACCCGTGGGGATCCGCACGGGCTCCTGGCTGAGAAGCCGCAGCGGGATCCCCCGTCGCTTCGAATCGGCGAACGTGAAGAGGAGCTCTTCCGATGGCACGAGGTGCCGGTAGAGGAAGGCCTGCATCATATCCTCTGCCGGCACGGCCTCACGGACAACCGTCCGCCCACGGATGGCCGCGCGCCCGACTAGGGTGAGACCCAGGGACTCATCCGAGGAGATGCGAGGAACGGTTAGGGTGAGCCGAGCCCTGTCCTGTCCGGCCGGAAGCCACGCGCCGCTCAGCACGAATCCCTGCGGCGCGTCCTGCAGCTCCAGCGCGATGTCGCCGGAGAATCCATCTCTACGTAGGGCGTGCACTGTGAACAGAACCGTTCCACCTGGGCGGGCGTTGATGCTCGAGGGGGTCACCCGCAGGTCGAAGCTCGGGTGAGGGACGTCGAGCGTCAGCCGATAGGCGTGTGCTTCTCCCCCGTGGTTCTGCGCGTCCGTCAGGTGCAGGGCGTATGTTCCGCTGGCCGGTAAGGTTGCGGCCAGGCGCGAGTCGGCGTGGTGCGTGGTCAGACCCGCGCCCTTGTCCACGGCGTCATCGTTCGCCGCCAACTCCCGCCCGTCCTGGTCCCTAAACCTCAGCATCGCATCCAGCGGCGAACCCAGCCTTCGGGCGTTGACTTCAGCAATGATCCGGTCTCCTGCGCGTCCCTCGATCAGGAAGACGTCCCGATCGCCGGGACGGCCGATACGCCCGTTGACGATCGATGGCACGCTCACCCGTTGCGCGCCCCTCGCGTCGTCGTTCGGTTCTCTTTCCTTGCGCTCCCGAAGCCGGCCAACCGAGAAGGGAACGGGTTTGGACACGTGGTCAGCCGCCTCAAGGGTGATCGCGTACGTTCCTGGGTCCTTTCCCTTCCCATCGAGCCTGATCTTGCCGACAGGCAGGTTCCACCCCTTCACTTCCGATCGCGTGCGATCTCCAGATCTCACACCCATCGGATAGATACTCGTGATGAAGGGTATCTCTCCGATGGCGACGCGGTACACGAAGTCCTCGCGTCCGCGATAGATGGCGTCCCGAATCTCCAGCAGGTACTCGCCGTCCTCAGGAACTCCAAAGAAGAGCACGGGATCTGGGTCGAAGCGGTAATCGTCCGCATACGCCACCTCGGTCCCATCGACATCGTAGATCATCACGACCGCCTGGAACCATCCGGGAACCGCGTCGGCCAGGTAGGGAATCAGGCCCCGCGCACGGGCGGCCACCACGATACGCGCCCCCTTTCGCGCTCTGAACCTGAATCGATCCACCTCTCCGGGGAGGATCTGGCCGTTCACCAAGGTCGGAAGCCCGAGGAGGACGCTATCCGCAGCCCCTTCCCTCGGCCCTGCTTCACGGTATTCGGGGAGCTGGCCGATCGCGAAGGTCAGCGGATTCGACAGTCCGCCGGATGTCCTCAACCTTACTTCGCGGTCACCGGGGACCGCGTCGGGCGCAAGCGTGAACCGCAAGGCCACGGTCTCGGCAATCTGCGCGTTCGGCTGCTTCCTGGGATCGAACAGCATACGGCGGAGGTGCGCGAACTCCTTTCGCTTCTCTGCCGTCGCGTCCATCCCCATCGTTTGCGTCATCTGGGTGCCCATCGTGCCGGCCTCCCCGGTACGCGGGGTCCTCTGTCTCGATGCTTGTATCTCCTTCCGAAGCGCTCGAAGCCTCTCCCGCAATGTCTGTAGCTCCTTGCGGGTGGGTGGCTTCTTGTGCTCGATGACCTCTGCCTGGACGCCGTAGCCAGATACGTGAACACCCGACGCCCCGTCGAGATGCTGTCCCCCGACCCTCACGACGAGGGAGCTCCCACGCTGGCCTCCAGCGGGATAGATGTACCCAATGTGAGGGTCCCTCTGCGCCCGAACGTCCGTCACGGCGGACCACACAGCTGTAGAGCACAGGACCAGCGGCCACCATCGGAAACGCACCATCGAGAGCTCCTCCTACTCACATGATCTCGGTCAGACGTCCGCCCCGATCCAACCCTTCGTCGTCAGACGGTGTCACCTGCACGGGCAATCCCTGAGGGTGCGGCAGGTTCCCTCCTGGATCGATACCCAACAGCGCATATATGCTCTCGATCACATCGCGCGGGTACACGGGTCGACTCGCCACCTCTTCTCCTCTGGCGTCCGATGCCCCCACCACACAGCCGCCTCTGAAGCCGCCTCCGGCGACAACCGAGGAGAAGACATACCCGTAATGGCTCCGGCCGCCGTTCCATGGAGGATCCCACTGGATCCTGGGTCCCCGGCCGAACTCGCCGCTCCACCATACGATGGTGCTGTCCAGCAGACCACGCTCGGACAGATCCTGGAGGAGCGTCGCCATACCCCTGTCCATCTGCGGGAGCTGCCGTCGCATAGCCTGGAAATGCTGCTTGTGCGTATCCCAGCCCTTGTAGTTGATCGTGACGTACGGCACCCCTCGTTCAACCAGCCGCCGCGCCACCAGACAGGACTGGCCAAAGGTGTTCCGACCGTACCGCTCCCTCAGGCCGTCCT
>JASLMQ010000605.1 GCA_030746455.1 Candidatus Latescibacterota bacterium | reverse complement strand
GAACGGTTTCGGTTTCCAAGGCCGCCTGATCGGGGCCCGTGGGTAGATCGCCGGGAGCGCACCCAGAGATCACCAGAACCAGTGGGATAAGAAGTGGGGCACATCTCCAGACTACGGTACAGGGGAACCTCTGCATTGCGTCGTCCTCCTCGCGGGATTTGGGAAGGGTCAGAACCCGAGCTCCAACGCCATTTCCCTCTTCTGATGTGTTGGGTCTGTATGTATGCCAAACCTCGAGCCTGTCGAGGCGGCTGATTGTCGTCTGCGCTGTGCGGCCAATGTGGCCGTGCCACGGCCGCACGGCGCGTGAGGATACAGCGGTTCCCTACAGGAGGTATATACAAATGCCGTGCCAGGGGCTGTCCCTATCTGAATACTCGCAGATCAGGCTGCTAGAGGATTTATTATCAATAGGTTATTTTGTTTTCGGCGCTTAGGCCCTACGAGGCTGCTTCGGCCGCGGCCTGTAACGAAACGGGGCAAATGACCCGATTGGGTCATTTGCCCCGAGTTGATCGGCGCTCTGGCCGGATGTCAGTCGATCTCGGGCCGGCCTGGATCGGCCCGGTCCTGGAGGCCGTGCTTGCCGACGCGATATCGGAGGGTGTCTCTGGATACGTGCAGCAGCTGCGCCGCGCGCGTCACGTTACCCTGTGCGAGGTCAAGCGCGGCCTCTATCAGCCGACGCTCCACGTCTTCCAGGGCAATGCCCCACGGGGGAAGGGCGATCCTGATCTCGCCCAGGCCGCTCACCTCGACCGCCGGGCCCTGCTCGCGGGCCAGCAACCCCTGTTCCTCTCTCCCGAGGACCAGGTCTTCGACGCGGATGATCTCACCGGGGCTCAGAAGGACCGCTCGCTCCACGACATTGCGCAGCTCGCGAACGTTCCCGGGCCAGAGATGGCTCTCGAGCCATCTCTCGGCACCCCGGGAGAGGCGCGGTGTCTTGTCTTTGTAGCGTTTGGCGAAGATATCGAGAAAGTGGCGTGCGAAACGGAGGATATCGTCGCCACGCTCGCGCAGGGGCGGGACCGGGAGGGGGACCACATTGAGGCGGAAGAAGAGGTCCTCGCGGAAACGGCCTTCTGCAACTGCGGCGCTGAGGTCTTCGTTGGTCGCGACGATGAAGCGCACGTCCACCCGGATGTCGCGCGTGCCTCCCAACCGGCGGAAGGTCCGTCTGTCGAGGACCGAGAGCAGCTTGCTCTGGAGGTCGACGGGCATCAGGCCGATCTCGTCCAGAAACACGGTGCCGCCCTCGGCGACTTCGAACAGGCCTTTCTTGCTGATGGTTGCGTCGGTGAAGGCGCCCTTCTCGTATCCGAAGAGCTCCGATTCGAGAAGATTGCTCGGAATGGCCGCGCAATTCACCGGCACGAAGGCCTGCTTGCTGCGTCGGCCTAGGCGGTGGAGGTCTCGTGCCACCACCTCCTTGCCCGTGCCGGACTCGCCCGTGATCAGCACGGTAGCGGTGGTGTCGGCCACCCGGTCGACGAGGTCGATGACGGCCTGTATGGCCGGGCTTTCGCCCAGCAGGCGATCCGCCTCCTGTGCGGAGGGGTCAGTCGGGGACATCGGCAGACCTTTCGAGGCGTGGGGAAACGCGCTCGGGCATACCGCGGCGAAGCCGGGCGGTGTCCATCAGCCCTCCAGGGCGTGCCTGACGGTGTCGCCGATATCGGCCGGGCTCCGGCAAACCTGTATGCCGGCGTCGGCCAGTGCCGCCATCTTGTCAGCCGCTGTACCCTGGCCACCGGACACGATCGCGCCCGCGTGTCCCATACGCCTTCCCGGAGGCGCGGTCTGGCCGGCAATGAAGCTCACGACGGGCTTGGGGAAATGCCGCCTGATGTAACGTGCCGCCTCCTCCTCGTCGGTTCCCCCGATCTCGCCGATGAGGACGACCGCGTCGGTCTCCTTGTCCTTCCGGAAGAGCTTGAGGCAATCGATGAAGCGGGTGCCAATGACGGGATCGCCCCCGATCCCGACGCAGGTGGACTGGCCCAGACCCGTCGCCGTGAGCTGCGAGACCGCCTCGTAGGTCAGCGTACCGCTGCGAGAAATCACGCCGATCCGGCCCTGCCGGTGGATGGGGCCGGGCATAATGCCGATCTTGCACTTCCCAGGAGAGATGATGCCTGGGCAGTTGGGCCCGATCAGGCGGGTCTTGCGCGAGGACAGGTAGTGCTTGACCCCGACCATGTCAAGAACGGGTATGCCCTCGGTGATGCAGACGACCAGACCGAGGCCCGCATCGGTGGCCTCCATCACCGCGTCGGCGGCAAAGGCGGCGGGGACGAAGACGACGGAAGCGTTTGCGCCCGCTGATGAAACGGCCCCTTCGACGGTGTCGAACACGGGGACGCCCTCGCACGTCTGCCCACCCTTGCCCGGGGTCACGCCGGCAACGACCGTGGTGCCGTAATCGATCATCTGACGCGTGTGGAAGGACCCTTCGCCTCCAGTTATGCCCTGGACAACGAGTCGCGTTTCGCCATCGACCAGTATGCTCATCGTTCCTCCCCCGAAGCGCACACTCTCGGGTATCTGGAATCCCGGCTTGGTGAGATGGACGCCGCTTTGAATGGCGGCATCACCAGGCGGTGCCCGGCCTGTCGAGTTCTGTGCACGTGCCGTCGGACTTGCCGACGACGATCCGATGGGCGAGACCCACGAACAGCCCGCACTCCACAACACCGCAGATGCCGTTCACCTGCTGCTCGAGTCTGGCCGGATCCTCGATTTCGCCGAAACTGCAGTCCAAAACCAGGTTACCGTTGTCGGTGACAAACGGCGCCTGACCGGATGAACGGAGGCGGGCCTCACAGCCCAGCGTTTCGAGCCTTTTCTTCAGGATTTGCCACCCGAAGGCGACGACCTCGACGGGTAGGGGGAAATCACCCAGCCGGTTCTTGAGCTTGTCCTCATCGACGACGATGATCTCCCTACTGCTGATGGAGGCTACGATCTTCTCTCGCAGAAGCGCCCCTCCGCCCCCCTTGATCAGGTTGAACGCGGGATCGACCTCGTCTGCACCGTCGATGGTGACATCGACCCGGTCCAGGACCGCGAGATCGGCCAGGGGGATACCCTCGGCCTCGGCCAGGTGTCGGGACTGCTCCGAAGTGGGAACGCCCTGGATGCGGAGCCCGGCCCTCAGGCGTTTTCCCAATCGACGTATGGCGAACATCGCCGTGGAGCCGGTGCCCAGTCCGACAATCATGCCGTTTTCAACGTACCCGGCGGCCCGGTCGCCAGCTGCCTTCTTGGGATTGGCAGACACCTGTTTCTCCTCAATGGATGGGCGAGATGGAGTTCCTGATGGAACGAGGCTAAGGTACCCACTTCTCTCGGCTTCCGCAACGGGTTTAGGCGTTGGGATCAGCGGGTCTGGCGATCCAGGGAGGGACGGGGCGTTCAGGTTGTGAGATCGGTGGGATTTTGGTAAGTTTGGGCGGTCGCATTTTCAC
>JASLMQ010000604.1 GCA_030746455.1 Candidatus Latescibacterota bacterium | reverse complement strand
CCTGGAAGCTTCCCCTACTGGCCCTGGTCGTCTTCCTCCACACCTACCTCGAGGAGCCGCTCTGGGTCTACGTCCTGTCGCTGGCCACGTGGGGCCTGCTCGCCGACCTGAGATCCGACGTCGCGGCCCTGTGGTCCCCTCGGATCCAGCTACCCCGCGTCGTGGCCCGCCTCCTGCGGGTCGCACTCAGGCACGGCCTGCCCGTGCTCTTCCTGGCCTACACCCACTGGCGCCTGGCTCTCGTCTCGGTCACGGTTGCGTGGGCGGCCCTGTGGCTCGGACTGCTTCTGGCGCGGTTCCTGGCCGACAGGGTCCGCGATGGCAAGGTGGACCTGGAGCAGATTAGGGGTCGGCTCGGATGGTTCAGACGCGTTCTGTACGGTAGCGCGGCGGCGATTCCCCTGATCGGAGTGACCCGTCCCCCGTTTCAGGCCCTCGGCGGCGTGGACATCGAGATCGAGCGCGGCATGTTCGGGCTGCTCGGGCCCAACGGCGCTGGCAAGACCACCCTGATGCGCATCGTCTGCCAGGTCCTGGAGCCCAGCTTCGGCTCCGTCGCCATCAACGGGTCGAACGTGTATCGGGGAGGGCGAACGCATGGCCTCATCGGCTACCTGCCCCAGCACTTCGGCCTCTACGACCACCTCTCGGCCTACCAGTTCCTGGACCACCGGGCCCTGCTCGAGGGTCTGTGGGACCGGAGGGAGCGCGACAATCGCGTTCGGGCCTGCCTGGACCAGGTCAACCTGCTGGACCGGCAGGACGATCCCATCGGTTCGTTCTCGGGGGGCATGAAGCAACGGATGGGAATCGCGCAGACGCTGCTACATATGCCACAGATCATCGTGGTCGATGAACCCACCGCCGGTCTGGACCCGGTGGAGCGGATCCGCTTCCGAAACCTGCTCGCGCGGGTGAGCCAGGAGCGCATCGTGATCTTCTCGACTCACATCGTCGAAGACATCTCAGGCAGCTGCAACCGCCTGGCCGTGCTCAACCGGGGCCGGATTCTGTATGCCGGCACCCCCCAGTCCATGCGCGGGCTGGCACAGGGCAGGGTCTGGGAGGCGGTGGTACCCGACGTGACCTTCGCCCGCGTCGAGCGGGACCTCAGCCTGATCACCCACGTTCGGACCCGTGCGGGCGTTCGCACCCGGTTCCTCGCCGCCGATCCGCCCGTCGAGCTTGGGGGCCGGGCGGTCGATCCCACGCTGGAGGACGCCTATCTCCATCTCCTGAGAAGGGAAAGGGACCCGGCATGTTGAGTTGGCGCGACATGCTGATGAGCATCTCTGCGCTGGTGGGGCGAAGCTTTCGCATCGCCTTCCACCGGAAGATCCTCT
>JASLMQ010000603.1 GCA_030746455.1 Candidatus Latescibacterota bacterium | reverse complement strand
CGAATCGGCACAGACCGATGCGGTCCTCCCCGGCCATCGTGATCATGTCCACTGTCTCGCCCCGCCTGACCGTGAGCATCACGCCCTCTTCGCCCACCTCCCGGCTCAGCTCCAGCTCTCCATCGGAGCCTGGAGGTGTCGGCCAGAGCACGGTCTCCACGGTGGTGGGTGTCTCCTCGTACCAGGTGTAGATCAACGCGGGCGCCGGCACGCCGCTCTCCGGGCCGTTGAGGTGCCATCCCTCGTATGTGGGCTTCTCGCGGCCCTTCACGACAGTGAGCGTCAGGTCACCCCTGGAGGGCGCCACGACGACACGAGGTCTCTCGTCCACTTCCCCCACCACGCGGGTGCCAGAGACGGCGATCCCGAGATCCTCGTGCAGCTGGTACTTCATCCTGAACCGATGGGCCTTGCCGCTTCCGTCCACCCGGTCGAACACCAGGAAGTAGTCCGGCTTCACGAACAGGATGGCCCGCGTGTGAATGGCCTTGATCCGCTCTTCGTCGAACCGGTACGACCCGCGCACGTAGTCGAACACCGGGGTCGTGATCCAGGGAGTGGCCAGCGGCGCGATCAGGTTGTCCGTTCTCGGGCTCTCTCGGTTGGCCGAGCTCTGCCCCACACCGTCGACCGAGATCGTGTTCTCCGATCGCCCATCTCCGCAGAAGCTCCTGTCGCCGTAATCACTGAATGGCCCGATTCTCGGGTGATGATACATGTGAGGAATCAGGTGCGAGCCATATCCCCACACCCCGACATCACCCACATCGCCCAGGCCGAACTGGCTGTACTTGTATTGGATCGGGCCGAACCGGACCCGCAGGGCCACGGCCTGGGGCGACCAATCGCCCCGCATGAAGTAGGTTCCCGCGTGGCATGCGTCTCCCGATCGCAGCGGATACGATCCACGCTCCGGGGGTGTTCCCTTCCGTCCCCCGCCTTCGATGAAGTCCAGATCTCCCCGTCCGGGCAGTCCCGGACCCGATCTCTCCGCCCCCCTTCTCCCCTCCAGCTGGGTGGGCCAGGTGATGTAGGCGAGGTACTCGATCATCTTCTCCTGGATCTCGACGAGCTGAGGCGGGATCTCCCTGCCAAGCATCCGGATCCAGCGCTGGATCCGCAGCAGCTCGCCGTAGTCGCCCCTTGCGACCTCAGGAGAGATCTCCACGGTCGCCCCATCTCGAAAGATGAAGCCCAGGGGGTTCGTGTCGTGCCAGTTGTAGCGCTTCAGGATGTCTGCCGTCGCGCGATCGGCCCAGGTGTCACGCTCGCGGAACTCAGGGAGCCTGGCTGCGATTTCGAGTGCCGTCGACCCCGTGCGCGTGCCATGATTCCCGTAGTCGCAGACGTCCAGCGCATCCAGCAGATAGCGCTCGTGCTCCACGATCGACGTCAGGAGGATCGCCAGGGCGTCGGGCGTGATCGCATCGGAGTGGATGCAGTACTGAAGCACATCCGGCCACCGCTGGACACGCCGCATCGCAACCATCTGCGACCACATCATCGCGGGATGCCCGATCGTGGTCAGCCCGTCCACACCCAGCTCCCGGGCCGCACGGCCGTCGCAGTTGTTGATCTGCGGCATGAGCCGCCCGTCTTCGACCGGACAGTCGCGGATGAACTTCATCAGCAGAGCGATCAGATGACGCACGTACTTCTCGTCGCCGGTCTTGCGATACGCCTCCACCAGCTGGGTCACGAAGGTGTGGCGGCCCAGCTCGTGATCGAACAACGGCCAATAAACCCCTTCGGGCACCTTGTACCACTCGATGTCCTCGATCTGGGGCCCGTACGTGCAGAGGGTCTCGCCCCAGATGAAACGCCCCTCGAGCATCTCGTCCACCAGGTGCCGGTCGTAGGCCAGATCCGCGCTCGGGCGCTCCTGGGCATCCTCTCTCGCCCGGAAATGCGCGAGAAGCTGCTCCTTGGCCCGCGCCGTGTCACCGGCCTCCACCGCCGCCTTCACCGGTTCCATGGTCGGCAGTTCGTAGTTCAGCTCCTCGAACAGCTCCACAAGCGGTACATCCACCGGCACAACGTACTCGCCGCCTTCTGCGGTTCCGGCGTATAGCAGCATGATCGCAACCACTCCCTTCCATCGCGTCGCCCGATAGCCCGTGGCTGCCGGCGTCGAACTCTTCGCCTTCATCCCTCGATTGTGAGCTGCCCGCTCTCCAGCAGGTACTCGATCGACTCCGCGTAGATCTGCTCGATCGTGTAGCGTGGCTCGTACCCGATCAGCCGCTGTGCCTTCTCGATGCTCGCGCACGGAGAGTGCAGGACGTGGTCCGCAGTGGTGCCGGCGGCCTGCTCGCCGATGAACTCGCCCAGGGAATCGAGGGGTACGAACTCGATGTTGGGCTCCCTCCCGAAGAGCGAGGCCACGACCCGGCAGCACTCCACGAGCGTCAGGGCGTAGGGGGCAACCGCACTGAAGGACTGGCCCACCGCGTCGTCCCGTCTCACCATGGCCCGCTCGAACTGCTGCGCCACGTCATCGCCGTGGACGTGCTGAATCGTTTCTCTGCCTGCTTCAGGCAGGTGCACGATCTCCCCTCGTGCCAGCTTCTCGTAGACCGCCATACCGTTCCGGGTCCCCTGGGGGTCGATGGGCAGCCACCTCCTCCCCGAGATGTGCCCGGGATGGATGACCGTGCCGGGGAACCCCTTCATCCGGTGGAGCTCCCAGAGGTCCGATTCAATCTGGGTCTTGTTCCGGCCATAGTCCCCGATGGGGTTGCGAGGATCGCTCTCCCGGTACGGACGCCTGTCGGCGGGCCCGTAGGCCCAGATGGTTCCGCAGTGGAGGAAATGCTGGACGCGACCCTCGAAGGCGTCGATCATGGTCTGGTGCTGCTCCGGCGTGAAGCAGATCAGGTCCATCACCACGTCAACGTCCAGCCCCGCCATACGCGCGCCCCACGTGCCCTCGGCCTCCTCGGACCGGCGGTCGGCCACGATCCACTCGACCTGGTGCCAGCCGAGCCGCGGATCGCTGTATTGC
>JASLMQ010000602.1 GCA_030746455.1 Candidatus Latescibacterota bacterium | reverse complement strand
CCGTGCCGGCTTCTCGATCAGGACCGACGCCACGTGGCCCCGGTTCCCGCACCGCCACGCGCGCGTCACCTCGATGCCGCACCATTGGACCGATGGGGTGCCCTTTTCGCCGATCTCGTAGGCCAGGCGTGGGGGCAGGATTGTCGCCTCGCCCCGCCAGTCCCGCAGGTGATCCTCCTCGAGCCCCGCCAGCAGCGGGTGGTCGGGGATCCGCCTGAAGACATTCCTGATCCCGTATTCGGTCACCCGGAATCCCAACCGCTGCTCCAGCACGTCGGAGGCCTGCTCGAAAACCACGACCTTCATTCCCTCACGAACGCGCCGCAGGTCCGGCCCGGGTCCGTCGACCGTGAGTGCGTCCTTGCCGATCACGAGCACCTCACAACCGGTCAGATCCCCATCGCTCGCCACGGGTTCATACGCAATCCCAAGGGATTCCAGCAGAGAACCCGTCTCGCCCTCCGGATCGTAGAGGGCGATCGGCCCCGCGGGCTTCTCGGGTCGTTTGCGCGCCAGGACCTGCACGTCGAACGTGTCCCTCTGTACCTCGCCGGTGCTGAAGGTGACCACCGCACTCACCGCATAGTCTCCGGGGGCCAGGCCGGAGGGCAAATCCAGACGAAGCGGGATCCGTTCCTGATCACCTGTCGCAACCGTCACGCTTGCGGTGCCGTTCTGCGAATCGGGCAAGTCGAACGACCACTCACACTCGGCCGTCACCGTCTCGCGCGAGTTGTTGACGACCACGATCTGCTTCTCGACGATCTCGCCGGGATAGAAGAGGTGATCCTTGCTCGTGAACCGGTCGGGCTTCCCCCCGATGTAGGCCAGCAGCGGCAGGTTGTTCCTGTAGAGGGCCTCTGCCGTGGCCGTGGGGACCCAGTCGTCCGGCTCGAAGGCCAGATCCATCCGCTCGTACCGCTCGCCGATGAAGTCCGCGCTCAGTCCCGGTCGCTGCAGGCCTTCCCAGTCCACCTCCAGTTCCACACGCCCCCGCTCCACCCCGTCGAGAAGGACCCAGAAGCTCCCGTGCTGCCACGGGGAGTTCGCCGACAGGCCCCAGGTGCGGAAGGCACGCCAGTTGTCCTCCGTGTACAGCCCTGCGATCTCGTAGCGATCCTCGAACACCTTCGCGTTCAGGTTGTGGGGATAGTCCCATCGCTGCCACAGGCGTCCTGCGCGGAACTGCTCGGCCTCCCACCGGATGTTCTCCTTCTCCATCTCGGTGATCCGGTAGACCCGGTCGCCCAGGAACTGCGCGCTCCACTCCGCCAGGCAGAACTCCCACGGAACCTCCGCGCTGCCGAACGATCGCTCCCCTTTGTACCATCCCCGATACATCGCCCAATCCCACATGAAGGGCGCGCCGTACTCGCACAGAAACACCGGCTTGACGCCTTCTGTAGCCCAGTGCTCGAACCAATCGGACATCTCCTGGATCGGGACGAAGTTGGGGTAGAAGTTGCTCGTGTGCATCGGCCCCAGGTTGCCCGAGGAGTGATGATAGACCATGCGCCGGGGATCCAGCCGCTTGATGATCGCCTCCGCGCGGCGCGCCTTCACCACGTTCCGAAGCGACCACTTGCTCCTGGCTTCGGTCATCCCGTCGATCATAAACGGGTTCATGTCCTCAGCGTACCCGGTCGCATTGTGGCTCGTGGAGTAGGCCACCACCGAGGGATGGTTCCCGGCCACTCCAGCGTAGAACGCCGCGTGGTGTGCATAGCCATTGGTTTCGTCGGCATCCGTCTCGTCCCAATCGTAATGGCCGAAATGCGGCTGCGAGAGCGCCACGAGCATGCCCACGTCGTCCGCCGCGCGCAGGATCTCCTCGAAGCTCAGATGGGCGCCAGGCTCGCATCCGTAGTTGTGGGTGTACACGAAGTTGATACCGAAGCTCTTCAGACGCTCCAGGCTCTCCCGCGCCCCCTCATAGCAGGCCAGGGTCGCTCCGATCTGCGCGTTGTCCAAAGGCACCGCTGAGAGGTAGATTCGACTCCCGTTGAGATAGAAGTCGCGCCCCTCGGTCCAGAGCTCGCGGAACCCGAATCGCTGGGTATGCGCCACGTCGACGACGGTTCCATCCTCCGCGCGCAGCGACAACTCGAGTCCGTAGGTGTTCTCGGGCGTATGGATGTCCCAGAGCCTTTCCGGTTGCCAGCCGTCGGTGAATCCCGCACGGCCATCGGCCAGATCTGAAGGCGAGAACGGTTGGCCGCTGAACTCCGCAACAGTGTGCCCGTTCTCTGAGACAGCAGCGTGAAGCGTGTACATTGCGCCCGGTTCGAGATCCACCAGGCCCGCCTCGAACGTGATCTCCCACGCACGCACCGACGTGTTCACCCTCACGTCGCCGATTCGGGCTCCGGCCGGCCGGTGAACCAGGTAGACGTCCCCGCACAATCCACGCCTGTCCACCGAGCCCTTCACCTCGCGTGACGACGCGGTGTCGTTGTACGACAGCATCACGCCCTTCAGCGGCATGGCCAGCACGAACATGCTGAGCACGTGGGTCCGTCCCGGCGTGCAGACATCGGTGAGATCCACTGCCCCCCACGGGTAGCGGATCTCGCCGACCCTCACCCCATCGATGTAGACGACGGCGTAGGAGTTCACGTACTCGGCGTGGAGGATCATCCGCCCGCCCGTCCATTCCCTGGGAACCGTAACCTCGCGCTCGTACCACGCCGTCTTGATTCTACTCAAATTGTGGTTCTGCCAATCGGGGTGCCCGTGGACGGTCTGGGAGTCCTTCTGCATGTAGTTCCCGATTCCCGGCCAGGATCCAGGGACCTTGAAGTGGCCCCAGCTGCTGTCGGGCGGCGCATCGGCCTCCTCTTCTGCCGGCTGCCAGCGCCACAGGCCGTTGATACACACCCGCTCGCGGGTCGGGGTCTCTTTACGGTACGCCTTACTCAGATCCCACACCGCCTTCACACCAGGGGGCAGATCAGCCACGACAGGCCTCCTCCACGCGTGACGTGACGGGCTCACGCCCAGCAGACTGCATCCAGAAACCAGCAGGGACAGGCCAAGGAACAAGACCGGTCGCCCACAGCCATGCCCTGGAACATCCCTCCTCACCATATCCCATCCCTCGCCAACGGATCCCTGTCCCATCCAGGAGATGCTTGCACTCTCACATCGTTTGGCGTAAACTGCCGAAGCTCGGCCGTTCTGCTGGCCAAGTCCATATGCCGTTCCGCCACAAGTTAGCATAATCGTCCCGGCGATCAAGCCTGCTCTGCACCTTGCCCGCCGGGAGTATGGCTCACCCGAGGATCGTCCGGATGAAGCCCACCAACCTCCTCTTCCTCATGTCCGACCAGCACACGCGCGACGTCGCCGGGTGCTACGGTCACCCCATCGTCGAAACGCCCAACATCGACCGGTTGGCCGAGCGAGGAACGAGGTTCACGTCCGCCTACACCACCTGCCCCATCTGCGTGCCTGCACGCGCATCCCTGGCCACGGGCCGCTACGTCCACCAGATCGGCAACTGGGACAACGCCTGTCCCTATGACGGCAGTGTCACCAGCTGGGGCCATCGCCTCCGCGACCAGGGGAACCGCGTGGACTCGATCGGCAAGCTTCACTTCCGCCGCCAGGAAGACGACGTCGGCTTCACCGAGGCGATCGATCCCCTGAATGTCGTGGACGGCGTGGGCGATATCCTGGGCTGCATCCGGAAGGATCCCCCTTCCCGCAAGAAGCGTCCCGGCATCGAGCGAGCCGGACCGGGGACGTCTACCTACCAGGACTACGATGCGAGCATCACCGATCGGGCCTGCCGCTGGCTGTCCGAGCACAGGGGTGACGAGGCCCCGTGGGTGTTGTTCGTCTCGTTCGTCTGTCCCCATCCGCCCTACATCGCGCCAGAATCGCTCTTCCGCCTGTATTCGCCCGACGATCTGCCTCTGCCCCCACAGTGGCGCGGCGAGGAATGGCCCAACCACCCGGCCATCGACCACTTCCGCAGGTTCTTCGACTTCGCGGAGCCCTTCCCCGAACCGGTGCTACGCAGGTTGGCCGCCGCCTACTTCGGTGTCTGTACCTACCTGGACGGTCAGATCGGGCAGATTCTCCACGCCCTAGATGCCATTGGCCTGACCGACACCACCCGGATCGCCTACACCTCCGATCACGGGGAGCACCTGGGCGCAAGGGGGATCTTCGGGAAGTTCACGATGTACGAGGAATCGTCCGCCGTCCCGCTCATCCTGTCCGGGCCCGATGTGCCCCAGGGAGCCACGGTGGGCACGCCCGCATCGCTCGTCGACCTCTACCCCACCGTGCTGGAGACGGTTGGGGCGACACCCTCTGGAGAGGACGCGGACCTCCCCGGTCGGTCGCTGTTTGACATTATTGGCGATCCCGATGGCGACCGCACCGTCTTCAGCGAGTACCACGCCGTGGGATCTCAGAACGCGATCTACATGCTCAGAGACCGTCGCTACAAATATGTGTACTACGTGGACGGCCCCCCTCAGCTCTTCGATCTCCAGACCGATCCCCTGGAGCTCAGCGATCTGAGCACCTCGAGCGGTCACAAGGACGTGCTGGAGGATTTCGGAAACCGACTCCGCGCGCTCCTGGACCCCGAGGCGGTCGACGCTCAGGCGAAGGCGGCACAGAAAGCTCGAGTCGACACCTTCGGAGGGGAAGAGGCCGTGCGCGCGCGCGGTGCCTTCGACAATTCGCCGGTGCCCGGCGAGACCCCCGCCTTCAGGAAATACGACTGATTCGGGTCTGGTTCTCCTTTCGCGTCTAAAGCCTGTCCTGAGTAGTCGCGGACACCGTCCGCGACGTATCGAAGGGCGCTTTTCGTAGTTCCGGTTCTGATTCTATCACAGGAGGCAATCCTTGGACATCGGCACCCGCCTGGAGCTCTTCTGCGATCACGAATGCATCGACGAGCTGAAGGGAGGCGCGCGACTGCACCTCCACACCCCCGAGCGCCGCGAGGTCGTGCTCGTGCACGACACCCCCTGGGAGGGGAACACCAGCGGCTACCACACGGTCCTGAACGACGACGGCGCCTACCGGATGTACTACCGGGGTTGGCACACTGAAGACCAAAAGGAGGTCCACCCCGCGGTCGTCTGCTACGCCGAGGGCGAAGACGGCATCTTCTTCGTCCGACCGCACCTGGACATCGCCGAGTTCGAGGGATCGACGGCGAACAACATCATCATCGACGACAACGCCACCCACAACTTCACCCCGTTTATCGACGCCAACCCCGACTGCCCGGAGGAGGAGCGTTTCAAGGGTATCGGACGCGGGGATGAGGGCTATGACAAGAAGAAGCTCTACGCCTTCAAGTCGGCCAACGGCGTCCACTGGTCTCCCCTGCATCCCGATCCCCTGCCGATCGAGGGCGCCTTCGACTCCGAGAACCTGGCGTTCTGGGACACGGTGACCGGTCAGTACCGGATCTACTTCCGGCTCGTGCGCGACGGCTGCCGGGACATCAGGACCGCCACGTCGGATGACTTCCTCACCTGGTCGGAGCCGGTCTGGCTGGAATATCCGGGATCCCCGAGAGAACACCTCTACACGAACCAGGTGATGCCGTACTTCCGCGCCCCTCACATCTACCTCGGCTTCCCCACGCGCTTCATCAAGGAGCGCGGTCAGATCACCGAGGGGCTGTTGATGACCAGCCGCGACGGACGCACCTTCAACCGGTGGGGCGAGGCGATCATCCGGCCGGGCGCCAACCGAGAGAAGTGGGGGAACCGCTGCAACTACATCTGGAACGCCCTGGTCCAGACCGAATCCGATCTCCCCGGCGCACCCCCCGAGCTCTCCATCTACTCGAGCGAAGCATACTACGAGGGAGTGGGCGCCCGGACCCGTCGCTACGTCTATCGCATGGACGGCTTCGTCTCCGTTCGAGCCCCCCTCTCGGGCGGCGAGGTCGTTACGGTGCCGCTGGTCTTCGGCGGCGGCCGCCTGGTGGTCAACTTCTCCACCTCCGCCGCCGGGTCGCTCCAGATCGAGATCCTGGACGCCGAGGGCAGTCTGATTCCGGGCTTCGCTATCTCGGACTGCCCCGAAGTCTATGGCGACGAGATCGACCGCGTCTGGACGTGGGAGGGCAGTTCGGACCTCAGCGCGCTGATCGGCAAGCCCGTGCGCCTCCGCTTTTGTTTGAGCGATGCGGATGTGTATTCGTTTCGGTTTGTGGAGGCGGGTGAGCAATAGCATGGCTCAACCGACTACGCAGCCTAGCCAGACCTAACCTCCCGACCCCTCCCTGCTTACGACACGCAGGGACATGCTTCCCGAAGGGGAAGGGGGAGCACACCATCGTCACCGTATCCCGTTGCGCCGTCGTATGACCCTCCCCTCCCCGTGCCGGGGAGGGGCTGGGGGAGGGGTCTCCGGCTCCTCGCCCACCGTCTCTGGACCGGAGTAACAAGCAATGACCAAGACCATCCAGAAGATCTACCAAGACGTCCTCTCCTTGCCCACCGCGCCGTACCACGAGCACGCCGTCGCCGACTTCATCCGCGCCTTCGCCCGGCGCCGCGGGATCCCGGTGAAGGCCGACCGCTACGGCAACATCGTGGTCCGGTACCGACGCGGCAACCGCCCGAAGCCCGTCGCACTGGCGGGACATATGGACCACCCCGGTTTCGAGGTGCTCGGGGCCGACGGCCGCGAGGTCACCGCGCGGTGGGACGGCGCCTGCGATCCCCAGCACTTCCCGGGCAGCCGCGTCATAGTGTGTTCCGCTGGCGAGCAGATCCCCGGCAAGGTTACCTCCGCCCTCGGCAAAGACCGGACCTTCACGCTCGGCACCAGCAAGACGCTGCACCAGGTGGAGGGTGCCTTCGGCCACTGGCGCCTGAAGCCTTTCGAGATCCGAGGAGATCGCATCTACACCAAGGGGGCAGACAACCTGGCCAGCTGCGCTGCGATCCTGGCCGCCATCGACCGGCTCAATCGGAAGAAGGCCGATGCAGACCTCTGGGGCGTCTTCACGCGGGCCGAGGAGACCGGTTTCGTCGGCGCCGGAGGCATCGTAGACGCCGGAACCGTTCCGAAGCGGGTACCCCTCATCGTCCTCGAGACCAGCCTCGAGCTCCCCGGTGCCGTGATGGGCGACGGCCCCGTGATCCGCGTGGGAGACCGAATGAGCCTGTTTGATCCCCGCGTCGAATACGCCATCCACGCAGTGGCGCGGGAGCTCGAGCAGCGGGTGCGCGGCTTCGCCTTCCAGCGCCAGCTCATGAGCGGCGGCTCCTGCGAGGCCAGCCTCTACATGCTCCACGGGATGGCCGTCGGTGCCCTTGCCTTCCCCCTGGGGGGCTTTCACAACATCGGCAGGCGCTGGCCCGTAGAGGAGCACATCGCCGTTCGTGACGCCCAGGGTATGGTCGACCTGTGTGCAGCCCTGGCCCTGAACCCGCCCGCCGGGGAGCCGCGCGCGTCGATGAAGAGGCGTCTATCCGCATCGTTCAGGGAGAAGAAGAAGCTGCTTTTGCGCTAGACGCACGATCCGCGTAAATTACATATTAACAACAATAAAATCACATTCACACCGACCTCTCTATGGTCTACCGTCCCATCCTCTCCTTCGTATCGGCCGCGCTCTCCAAGTGGCGCGAAGACCGCGCGTCCCTGATGGCGGCCGCCCTCGCCTACTACACGGTCTTCTCCATCGCGCCGCTGGTCGTCATCCTGGTGGCCATCGCGGGTAGCGTGCTCGACCGCGATTCGGTGCAGCTCTACCTCGCCGATGCCGCGCGGGAGCGCTTCGGTGAAGAGGCCGTTCTCCTGCTCCGGAGCCTCACCGACAGCATGGCAAGACGGTCCGCGACCATTGTGGCATCCTCGGTCGGTACCCTGCTGCTCCTCTATGGGGCCACAAGGATCTTCGCCCAGCTCCGGGAGGCCTTCGACGTCATCTGGAAGGCCCCGCCATCGGTCCACAGGGGCTTCGTGAGTGCCCTCAGGAACCGCCTGGTCGCCATGCTCTCCGTGATCGTGGCCGGCCTCCTCCTGATGGCCATGCTTCTCGTCAAGACCCTGGAAGTCGTGAGCGCCCGTATCATCAGCGGCTATCTCCCACAGTTTCACCTGCTCTGGGAATACGCCGAGGCCGCCGCCTCGATTGTCGTCCTGTTCGCGATCTTCGCGCTGGTGTTCAAGGCCCTGCCCGGCGTCCGCGTCGCCTGGCGCGATGTCTGGCTGGGTTCGCTCATCACTTCCCTCCTCTTCATGGCCGGGCGCCTGCTCTTCGGCACCTACCTGGGCAGCGACGCCTTCACCTCGATCTACGGGGCGGCCAGCTCCATCTTCCTGCTCCTCCTCTGGTTCTACTTCCTCGCCGCAATCCTGCTCCTGGGAGCCATCTGCTCCTACGTCCACGCCACCACTTTCGGTTCGCACGAACGGCCGGTCGACGACGTCCCTTCCGCGCTTCAAGACTCGGAACCACCTGTCTGAATCTTGGTGGTTCGGCACGTCTGATCCCCCACGTCTGAATCCCTCCAAAAATACTTGCTTAATCCCTTTCTGCGCCATAACTTATGCGTCTGTGGGCCCAGACTAGACCGCTCATCGTATGCCGACCCCACGTACGCACGTCATAGCAGGGCCCTGAGGCGCAGAAACGGCCACTTATCGGTGGCCAACTCAGAACGGAGCTGAACACCCAATGTGAGGGAGCAAACCAATGAGGCTGACACCTTTCTTCATATCGCTGCTCGCCGGGACGCTTCTGGGAATCTCCCTGCCGTCAAGCCAGGTGCAAGCGGAGGCCCCCGAGGATGTGGTCAAGTCTCTCGAGCAGATGGCGTGGATCACCGAACACTACCCGCCGTTCAACTTTCGGGACGAGGAGGACGGACAGGTCAAGGGTATCTGCGTCGACATCCTGCTCAAGATATTCGAGAAGCTTGGCGTCACCACGGCCAGAAGCGACCTGGAGGTCTATCCGTGGGCCCGGGGCTATCGGACGGCGCTCAACAAGCCGAGAACGGCCCTTTTCTCGATGACGTTCACAGAGGAACGGGCCAAGCTGTTCAAGCTGGTCGGGCCCGTCGTGCCAACGCAGGTCTCGCTGCTCGCCAGGAAGAGCCGCGGGCTGAAGGTCGAGTCCGTGATTGACATGAAAGCCCTGAGAATCGGTTCCATTCGCGACGACATCGGCGATCAGCTGATCCGCAAGCTCGGGCTGAGCAGCAAGGCGATCCACACCAAGGTGGCCGCGGATAACATCGTCCGTATGCTCTACCGGGACCGGCTTGACGCCATCGCCTACGCCGACGACATCGCCAGGCACCACTCGAAGCTGGCCGGGCTCGACCCCGAGGAGCTCGAATCGATCTACGTCCTCATGAAGTCCCATATGGTCTACGCGTTCCACCAATCGACCGATCCGAAGATGCTCGAAGCCTTCAAGACCGCGCTTGACGAGTTGAGGAATGACGGAACAGTGGGCCGGATAAGAGACCGGTACCTCAAGTGATGGAGGTTTCGTGCAGCCACCGGGCTGTACCCTCCGCAGGCCAGACACACCATCGGATGAGGTGGATCCCATGCATCGATTGCTCCCGATCCTGCTTGTCGCGATTGCGGCACTGTATCAGGGCACCCCTGTCGCAGCCCAAACCGATGTGGTTGTCTACGCAGATGAGAACTACCCCCCCTACTCCTACAGGGAGTCTGGAGAGGCCCAGGGAATCTACGCAGAGATCTTGAAGGCTGCATTCGGCAGAATGGACGGCTACAGAGTAACAATCAAGCCGGTACCCTGGAAGCGTGGACTTCGCCTGCTGGAGCTGGGGAAGGGATTCGCCCTGTACCCACCCTACCGTCGCGTCGAAGAGAGGCCCTACATCCGTCCCTACTCGACCCCAATACTGGACGAGAAGGTGGTCGTGTTCTGCAGGTCGGATGTAATCGCTTCGCCCAGGCCACTATGGCCCGAGGACTACTACGGCCTCAGAATAGGGATCAACGCCGGATTCCGCGTAGGAGGCGATGCGTTCTGGTCAGCCGTCGAGGAGGGCAAGATCAAGGTGGATGAGTCCAGGGGAAACTCGGAGAACCTCCTCAAACTGGTCAGAGGTCGCCTGGATGGATACCTGAACGATCGCATCTCCATTCTCTGGGAGCTAAAGCGCCTGAGGAAAGACGAGGCATACCGCGAGGGTACGGCCCACGCCGGGATCGTAGAGGGTGCGACCGTTGCCACGGAGCAGGGATACCTGGGATTCACCGGCAGGGATGGGGGCAGGTTCCCCTTTAAGGACCACTTCGTTGAAGAACTCAACGCGATCATCGACGAGATGAAGAAGAGCGGAGAGGTCCAGGGTATAGTCGACAAGTACCTGGAATGAGTGCAAAGAAGAGGTGAGGAATGAGCCCATCTGAACGGTTGGTCAAGAAGCACACGGTCGCAAGGCAGCTCCTCGTCAGGGTACTCGCCCTATGGCTGGTGGTTGCGCTGTTGCTGATCTCCATCGGCGCCGTTCTGCAATACTACAGCGTCAAGCGCGAGGTCACGGACGAGCTGCGCCTGATCCACCAGTCCTTCGGTCCGGGTCTGGCCCAGGCTCTTTGGGACATCAACGCCGACCAGGTTCGGAGCTTCTACGACGGCATGCGCGACCTGCCGGCCGTCGTCGGTGCTGAGATCAGGGATGAGTCCGGCGAGGTCATCTGCTCCGGTGGCATCATTCTCAACGAAGACGGGCAGTCTGTACTTGTCGACCCCGACGGTGGGCGGAAGGTGGCAGTCGGCCACGCGGACGTGTTCGCATTTGCCTCGCCGATACGGTATGGTAAGGGCCCGGACGCCGAGAAGGTCGGAGACGTTGTCATCTACTCGAGTTCCGAGGTCGTGTTCAACAGGATGCGGTTGGGCATCGGCCTCACCCTCGCCCAGATCGCTGTGGCAGCTCTGGCGCTCGGTCTGATCTTCTTCCTCCTCTTCCGCCGGCTCCTTGGACGGCCGCTCGGGATTCTGACCTCGGCCGTCGACCAGCTCGACCTGGACCGCGTCGAGGGGTTCACGGTCGATGTAGGGGCGACCGGGGAGAATGAGTTGAAGGTACTCGAGGAGTCATTCAACCGGATGGCCGAAGGGCTGGCCAGGGACAGCCCGCACAGCAGGGAGAGGAGATCGCGCGCGTGAGGTCCCAGCCGCGCAGCGAGCCCGGATCGGACATCTTCGGTAGCGAGATCGCGGCTCCGGGAAGCGGCATCCCCCTTCCCGAGGCCGAAGACGGCGTGGCCCTTGCGGACGGCGAGTACAGGGCGGAGAGGTACGGATACGTCTACCTTGTGGACAATTGCCTGTCCGTCGTCCCCCCATTCTGGATGGATTCCGACGCGGTCCAGCTGCACTGGTGCCTTCTCGATGGGAGACGGAGGACCGTCACGCGCGAGATGGTTCAGGCCGGGCTGGACGCCCTACAGGTGAGCGAGGGAGTCAACGAGAACGAGGTCAAGGCGACCATTGATCGCCTGGCAGACGGGAAGAAAGAAGACCCCTGTCCGGTGATCGCCGAGGGAACGCCGCCCGTGCACGGCACCGACACGGAGCTCGATTTCGATGTGGAGGTCGAGCGAGATGTGGGAGAGATCGACGAGGAGGGGGAGTTCTTCTTCAATGAAGACGCACTGGCACCGAACGTTCAGCCCGGGCAGCTTGTTGCCAGTGTGAGTCCCCCTACCGCGGGCACCGATGGTAAGACCCTGAGAGGAGAGGCGCAGCTAGCTAAGCAGGGATCGGATCGCGATTTCGAGGCAGGAGCGAACGTGGAGGTCCGGGTGGAGGGCGACGTCACCTGCTTCTATTCCAAGTCGGAGG
>JASLMQ010000601.1 GCA_030746455.1 Candidatus Latescibacterota bacterium | reverse complement strand
AGCGCCGCCTTCGAGTTCGTGGACCTGGCCTTCGAAGAGGTGATGACACGCGAGCAGCTGGTGTCGAGCACTAAAAGCGAGAAGGCCCTCCATGCCCGTTGGGCTGAACGGAAGCTGAAAGAGCTGGATGCCGGGGAGACGTTCGCATCGGCCTATCCCTACCCGGTCCAGGCCTGGAGGATCGGGGAGCAGGTGCTCCTGATCGGTATGGGTGGGGAGTCCGTGGTCGACTACTCCCTGAGGTTCAAGCGAGAGTTCGGCCCGAACACGTGGGTGCTGGGGTACAGCAACGACCTTGTGGCCTACATCCCCTCGAGGCGCGTTTGGGAGGAAGGGGGCTACGAAGGGGGGCCGCATCTGGACGAGTACGGACACCCGGCCATGCGATGGGCCGGTGACGTGGAGGATCGGATTGCCGGTGCGGTGCATCGCGTGGTGCGCGAGGTTGGTCGCTAGCCTCAAGGAGAAAACAGGGCGGAACCACCGATGAATCCCGGCCCAGGTCTACCACCTGTCGGAATGACTACATCGATCTCGGCCGGGACAGGCACGGATGGACACCGATTGGGTGGTACGAGACCCTGAGAAACGGAGCTCGAAGCGGACCTCAGGTAGGGTTGGTCGGTTGCGGGTGGAAGCGGGCCTTCGTCTCACGTGCTGTGAGGTGAGCCTCGCGGTCCGCGGGAGGCCCGACATGTGGAAGGCGCACGAGGTTCAGCAGCTGAACGGCGGGGCAGAACGGATCAGGCTGTCGGCCAGGCACCAGATCGTCACGGAGAGCTGGAACCGGGTGGTCGCGGTGCCGAGCATCGCCTACATCCCCGAGAAGGATCGGGTGCTGATGCTGGTGTCATGCGACAACCCGCATCAGGCCGTGATTCTATCCAGCGACGACCTGGGCGCGACCTGGAGTGAGCCCAGGGATGTACACACGAACGAATCGGGGGAGGGGGACGCGGGATTCGGTGTAGGGCTCGTGTACGTGGGGGAGGGGAAGGCCCTTCTCTGGACGAGCCGGTTCTGGTCCGGTGTGGACGAGGGTTGGAGATGGGTGCGGTGGATCAGCGATGACTGGGGCCAGACCTGGCGTGAGGGTGAGCACCTACTCAACCGGATGCCCTGGGACCCGCCGATGGTGGACAGGGATCTCACCACGGGCGAGGCGACCAAGCTGTGGGAGACGGCCTACGTGGAGGACCACTCCCGGGACCCGTGGTCGCAATCCTACCTTCGATCGAGCCTCGACAGGGGAGAGACCTGGAGCGATTGGGCCGAGGTGCCCGAATGGGCGGGGACCAACGAGGTCGGCATCATTCGCGCGAAGAACGGGGATCTGGTCGCGGTGCACCGGACCGACATGCCTGAGCGTTTCGTGGAGCGGGATCCCGAAACGGGGGCCGAGGTCAGGGCGCTCGATCTCTACGAAGGCATGGGCGTCTCGATCTCCAGCGATGAAGGCATAACGTGGTCGGAGGTGCAGAAGCTGTTCACCTGGGGACGCCACCACTTCAGTCCCGTGCTCCTGCCCGACGGAGATATCGTGGTGTCGTACGCGTCGCGAAGGGGCTACGTGGACACGCCCGAGGGCTATCCCCAGTTCGGGGTCGAGGCGGTCGTGAGTCACGATCACGGCAGGACGTGGGACCTCGATCGCCGGTACATCCTGGCGGCCTGGCCGGGGAACCGGACCGATCCGGCGTGGTTCTGGGCTCGATGCAGCCAGGCGACCTCCAGCGTGGTGCTGCCGGACAGCTCTGTACTGACCGCCTTCGGAACCGGCTACAGGGCGGCCGTACCCGACGACGAGCCGCAGCGGTTCAGCCCCAGGGATGTCGGCCTGGTGAACTGGCGCCCCAACAACGAGGGCCTGAATGACGACCGCATCCTCTCCGACGCCCCCGAGGACTCGGACCTGCGCAATCGGTTTGTGTGGGAGGGGTAGGCCTCTGGCGGTCATCCCCTTTTGTGCGGAGATCCAGGAAGGAGCCCGATGGCCAAGATTGCACTCATCGGTGCCGGGAGTCGCGGATTCGCCAAGCGGTTCGTGATGGACATCATGACGAGGCCCGCGCTGGCCGACGCGACCCTCTCGATGATGGACATCGACCGGGGCAACCTGGACGTGACGACCGCCCTGGCTAAGAAGATGGCCAGGCAGCTCGACGTGCCCACCGTGATCGAGTCGACCACGGACCGGCGAGAGGCGCTGGACCGAGCGGACTACGTGATCTCAACGGTGCTCTTGCACGGCGTCGACGTGTACGACGAGCCGCTCCAGATCGCCAGGAAGTATGGTGTGGATCAGGCGGTCGGGTGTACGTGCGGTCCAGGTGGGGTCTTCATGCTTCTACGCTACATGCCGTTCCAGGCGGCCGTGCTGAAGGAGATGGAGGCGCTCTGTCCGGACTGCCTCTACATCCACTACTCCAACCCGACAACGATGGTGCCGTGGGCGATGAACCTGATCTCGCCCATCCGCAGCATCGGGATGTGCCACAGCGTGCAGGGGACGGCGATGGAGCTGGCAAGGATCATCGGAGCGCCCTACGAGGAGACAGGCCACTGGGTGGCCGGGGTGAACCATCAGGCCTGGTTCCTACGCTTCGAGTGGAACGGCGAGGATGCCTATCCCTTGTTTCACGAGAGGATGGCAGATTCCGAGGTGTACGAGGCGAATATCGTCCGTTTCGAGATCATGCGGCACTTCGGCTACTTCGTGACGGAGAGCAGCACGCACAACTCGGAGTACGTACCGTACTTCCGGAAGAACCGCGACCTCGTGGGGCGCTTCACCAACACATGCGGCCCTCACTCCGGATACGGCTACGCCTTCACGAATGCGGAACGGTGGAAGAAGCAGCTGGCGCAGGGGGACGATGCCCTGGAGCAGGAGGCGCGGAGCGAGGAGCCGATCAAGATCTCCCAGAGCAACGAGTACACGGTCGGCGTGATCAACGCCATGGAGTCCAACGTGCCCTACCGCTTCAACGGGAACGTGCTGAACACGGGCCTGATCCCCAACCTGCCCCCGGGCTGCTGCGTAGAGGTCCCGTGTCTGGTCGACAACACAGGCGTGCACCCGTGCTACGTGGGAGACCTGCCCCCACAGTGCGCGGTGCTGAACCGGAACCGGATTGCGGGAGATGAGCTGGCGGTGAAGGGTTGGATGGCGCGAGACAGGAGGATGGTCGAGGCGGCGATCGCGCTGGATCCGCTGACGGCCGCGGTGTGCACGCTCGACGAGATTCACGATATGGTGGAGGAGATCTTCGAGGCGCAGGCGCCCTACATCGACCCGTTCCCGGCCCCATAGTACCGCGGACAGGACAGTCCCGGCCTCAGGTCCGGCGCCTGGCCCGTTCGAGGAGCTGGTCGGCTGCCTCCACGGACGATGCCGAAGTCCGGATGAAGAGATACCTCGGGTCTACCTGACGCAGGCAGAGGCTTCCCGTGCCGCGAAGGGTGTTGAGCACGTCGAGCGGGGCCATGGTCCCGCTGGCGCCCACCATGTACGTGCCTTGTCCATAGCCGTCGGCGACCAGACGGTGTACGACCTCGATGTAGCGCCTGCACCAGGGGTTGTCGGGGTCGAATCGGTAGGGATCATCGTAGTCGTCGATCGCGGGATGGATCCATATGGTGGGCTCTCGGAACTCCGGCCTGCCCCCGAACGCCGCGTAGCCCAGCAGGCTGCTGCCTGAGAAGGGAATCGCCTCCCCGCCGAAGTAGACATTCTTCTGACGGCCCTCGGCGAGTCCGAGTGCATAGTCGATGTCCGTATGCAGGGCTTCGGGGCTTTCGGGTTTGGGGGGAAGATCGTAGTCTCCGGTGACGGCCGTGACCGCGATGCAGGCGCGGTCGACGATCTCGCCCGCCCAGAGGGCACGGTATCTCTCCCTGGCCTCGGGCCACTCCGGCTTGTGGACCAGGTGATCGGGGCCGTTGCGGAGTTGTGGTTGCTGCGCATCCATAGGGTACGCCCAATCGCTGGCCCAGCGGTTAAGGCATGAAGCTCAGTGGACGGTTTCTGAATGCAGGCAGAAGGCAGAAGTGAGAAGGCAGAGATGTCTATCGCGCCGCCGTTCTGGATTCCCAATCGCTGGGCCGGCATGCGGCCCAGAGAGCGGTATCACCCCTTCTGCCCTCTGCCTTCTGCCTTCTCACACTCCAAGGAGGGCGAGCCGAGAAGACCACATTCCCCTGGATCTGAGCACAGGATCAGCCACCCCCGTCGCTGAGCCTGGCCAGCATCTCCAGCACCCGTAGCCTTCCCTCCTCGGCGATCGCCGATGGATTCCCTGTTCTTTCCGACCAGTACCAGCGACCGAACCGCCTGTCGACCTCCTCTAGCACGTCTGCCGCCAGGTCCTCCGCAAGGCGCCTGGCCTCCACGAGGTCGGGGCTTTCGACACCCGCCTGCGAAAGCTCCCCCACGCGGTCCCTGAGGATCTTCACGTACTGATAGTCCTGGCGGCTTTCCAGAACGGCCTCCCAATGCTTGGAGGTCGTCACCGTTTCCGGTCCGAAGTAGGGCGGGGCATCGGTGCGACCACCGTACCCCGGATACTCCTTCCAGCCGTTCATCGCCCCAAGGCTGCTGTAGGACCAGAAGTTCACGCCCGTGGCTCCATGCCGCAGTGCGTGCCAAGCCTGCAGGCGGAAGTAGGACGGGTCGCCCAGCCGGGTGGGTCCGTGGCACTGGTAGAACCAGAAGAGCTTGCCCTCTTCCTGACGGCGCCGGAAGGACGCCCGGGAGTCCTCACCCAACCTCAGGTAGGTGTTGCTCAGGTTGGGGCACAGGATGTCGCACATCTCCAGGGCCTGTCGGGCATACGCCACATCATCGAGCGAAGCCCCGCCCTTGTTCTTCATGTCCGTGCCGATCCCGGGGTCGGTGAAGACGAGGATCTCGTCGGTGCCTGCCTTGAACGCCCTGGCGAAGAGGTATGTGGTCCTGTAGGTCGCCTGGTCGCTGGGCTCATCGAAGAAGAGCATCCCTGCCTGGCCCGGTCTGAGTCCGATCTGACGGTTGTGCTCGGCCCACATGGCCGCGAACTGGGAGACCGCCCGGTTGAACGCCTCGCTGCCCTGCTCCTGGCCGCAGAAGGGCTGGTCCACGCGGAACGAATGGGAGAGGAGATAGTGATCAGCGTCCGGCCACATCCTGACGAACGCATCCCAGCCCGTGTAGTCGATCTCAGCAACCAGATTGCCCTCCTCATCGACGTCCCACATCTGCTTGCCCACGCCTGACCGGGCTTTGATCTGGGGTATGGAGGCCCACTCGCCCCACACGACGTTGACCTTGTGCTCCACCATGTCTCTGATGGCGTCGGGCCGGTTCCTCGGCGACACACCATAGCGGGGCTGGTTGATGTCGGCCACGTAGTCCCACATCCCAAGGGAGCAATCGAGCCTGTCGGGAAGGCGAACCGGCGCAACGGACAGGATGAGGTCGATCGCGTCGTCGAAATTCCCCCAGCTCAGGATGATCTTGCCGTTGTAGTCGCCCGGGGCGACCTGGGGCCAATCGGCCGAGATCCATATCTGACGCGTC
>JASLMQ010000600.1 GCA_030746455.1 Candidatus Latescibacterota bacterium | reverse complement strand
CGAAGGCCGGATGATTCCCGCGGTGACGGCCGTGTCCAGCGAGAAAACAACCTCGCCCGTGTCGATTCTGCGCAGGATCTCCTGGAGGTAGGCCGAGTTGTAGCCGATCGACATCTCCTCCTCGGCGTAGCTCGCCTCCATGGTCTCCCGCGCCTCGCCCCCAATCTCCTGGCTCGTGGCCGACAGCTCGATCGCGTCGCTCTGGAGCCGAAGCCTGACCTGGTGGGTCTGCGAGCTGGACAGAACCGAAACACGGCGCACGGCCGGCGCCAGGAGCTCGTTGGACACCTTTAGCTCCTTGTCGTTGCCCTTGGGGATCACCTGTTCGTAATCGACGTAAGGACCCTCGATCAGCCGGGAGAACAACTGGATCTCGGCGCCCTCGGCCTCCTCCCCGGCCGAAAGGTCGAAGCGAAGGTGGTTTCGCCCGAACTGCACGCACCCCAGCATCGCGCCACCCGACAACAGCTTCACCAGGTGTTGAAGTGCCCGCGTCGGCACGATCGCCTCGGTGTCCTTACCGGACGCCTCGGCCTTTGGAAAGGGTTTGGAGTGCTTCACAAGACGTGCACCATCGGTCGCCACCATCGTCATCCTGCCCTCTCCGATCTGCCAGAGCACGCCATTGAGCACAGGCCGGGTCTCGTCCCTCGACACGGCGAAAGAGGTCTTGACGATCATCTCCCTGAGCAGATCGCCTCCCCCGGTGCCCTCCTCCGATGCCTCGAATACGAGCTCCGGGCCGTCGATCTCGCTCGGAAGATCCGGGAAGTCCTCGGCGGGAACCGACATCAGGGCATATGTTCCCTTGGCACCACCCTCGCGCTCCAGCGTGACCCGGCCCTCTTCGGAGGTGACCACGACCGACTCCTCCGGCAGCTCCCTCACGATCTCCGCGAACTTGCGGGCCGGTACGGTTGTGGCCCCCGCCACCTCGACCTTCCCGCTCAGGCCACAGATCACGGAGAGGTCCAGGTCGGTGGCCTTGAGGCCGACGCACCCGTTCTCGTCGCATTCCATCAGGATGTTCGAGAGTACGGGCAGCGCGGTCTTCGCGGGCACCACGTCCAGAACCGCGTTGATTCCCCTGAGAAGCTCGTCTCGCTCGATGGCGACCTTCATAGCGCAAGCTCTCCCCTCTTCGTCACGGGCGCAGAGACGGCCCACCAAGACCCCTGAATTCTCACGTCTGACCGGTCAAAAAACCACCCCGATTTGGGGGCCATTTTCCGCCCCTTTTCGGAACTCCCTGATTCTGACGTAATATACTGATTTTTTTGGAATTTGTCAATGTCTTTTTGGCGTGAAAACCGGGCCATATCGATCCCGGTTTTCGGGTGGTCTTCCGCACGTCTGAAAATCCCTCCGGCGCCTCCCGCTGAATGCCCGGAATTGTCCTCGTCCCGACACATATGTGCACCGATTTGAGGCCCCCGGCCGTTATCCACAGTCTTCCTTGTGGAACGAACTACCCTCTGATGCGGGTCTATCAAAATATCCAAGCGTAACCCAATTAAAAATAGCGATTAATCGCCCATTCCTAACAACGCGTGCGCCACAATGGCCGGTGTGGATAACCGATACTTCGATGTGGAAAGACCCATTTAGCTGCCAACCCTGGTATCTGTATGGGGAGTACTCGGTATCCACACCCGTTGTCCACATGCCGCAAGGAACTATAAATATTTGTTAAAAAGTGACATACCCTAACTATCCACATACTCACCGCGTTGTCTCTATTCTCTTCTTCTAGTACTCTTACCAATTGTACCATACAAGAAACAAGAGCCCGGTCTCTGAACCTACAGAAGGATCGATAGCAAGAAAATAAGCCGATTCTACACCAGAATCAGCTCTGCAAACCCAATCCTTATGTTTGTTGAATCCAGACCGATCTCAACCGATGGCCCGGCTCTGCAGTTGCTCCTCGAGCTGCACCACCATACCACCAAACTCGGGATCCGATGCCAGCTTGCGTTCGATACTCCTGCAGGCGTGAATGACCGTCGAGTGGTCTCTGTTTCCGGTCTCGCTCCCAATCGCCTTCAGCGGGGCTCCTATAAGTTTCTTGGCGAGGAACATACTCACATGACGCGCTTGGGCCACCTTCTGCTTGCGTGTTGGCCCCAGAAGGGAATCCACGGCTACGTCGAAGAAATCGGCCGTCATCTTCTGGATCTCGCAGATGTTGAGTCGGCGGCGTGCCGGCTCTGAGTAGCCGAGTCGGTCCAGCGCGTCCGCGGCGAGAGTCAGATCGACCGGCACGCACCTGAACTTGGAGTAGGCCAGCACCCGTGTGAGGGCGCCTTCGAGTTCGCGGATGTTCGTCGATATCCGCGCGGCGATGAACTCGGCCACGTCGTCCGGTAGGTTCTGACCCGCGGCCTTCTGCTGCACAATGGCGATCCTCGTCTCCAAGTCCGGCGTGCCGATATCCGTAACCAGGCCCCACTGGAATCTCGACAGAAGGCGGTCCTCGAATCCTTTCAACGAGGAAGGAGGACGGTCTGAACAGATGACGATCTGCTTGCCTTCCTGATGGAGGGCATTGAAGGTGTGAACGAACTCGCGCTGGCAGCCTTCCGTCTGAGCGTAGAACTGGATGTCGTCGATCAGAAGCACGTCGGCATGCCGATAGGTGAGAACGAATTTCGACGTATCTTGGCGACGAATTCCAGCCATGTAGTCCGAGATGAAGCGTTCTGCCGTCGCGTAGACAACCTTCTTAGCGGTGTGGGTCTCCTGGCAGGCGTGGCCGATCGCGTGCAGCAGGTGGGTCTTCCCCAGACCGACGCCCCCGAACAGGAAGAGGGGATTGAAGGCCGTCTTTCCCGGACGCTCCGCCACGGCACGGGCCGCGGTGACCGCGAATTCGTTGCTCTGGCCAAGAACGAAGCATCCGAACCGATACTCGGGATGCAGCCGCATGGCGGCCCCAGGGCCGTTCTCAGCCGCTTTGACGGCCTCCTCAGGCGTGTCCTGCGGCCCCTCCTCCCCTGAAGCTGGGGCAGCAGTGCCCTGGGACCCGTTCCTGACGTAGAACGCAAGTCGGGGCTTCCACCGGGTCACCTCCTCGACTGCGGCGAGAATCAGCCAGGAGTAGTTCTCCTCCAGCCAGTCAGAGAAGAAGGCATTGGGCACCTCGATGCCGGCCTCGTCTTCTGACAGGTGGCGGCAAGAAGTGGCCCCGAACCAGGTGTGGAAGCTCTGGGGTTGGATCTTACGCTTTATGCAGTCCAAACACCGAGACCAGAGGTCGGTCGGGCTGTCGGGCATAGGAAAGACGTGTCCAGGCCGTGGCCAGAGGAGGGATCCAGCCACGTTCCTGCTACATGGTTTCGGAATCCAAAGAAAGCAGAGAAGATCCTGACGTGCATGTCCTGCGAGGCCCCGCAGGCACAGACCTCGGGCTGGCTTGTCGCACCTAGCTGGACGACGGGTCTCAGACAGAGGGAAGAAGGGACAGCCACCCGTCGGGGATATCACAGCAGACAAGCCGGATCAGGGCCACCGACACGGGGGATACCACAGCACGAATCAGGTGATGGGGGAAACCAAGCGTGGAGGAGTTCCCGGCGGGATACCGGGGGGAAGAACGTGGATCAACCTACGGAATAGGGTGGCGGTTGTCAAGGCCTTTTTGTCTTTCCATGAATCGACATAAATATCTAATTATAAAAATGTTACAAACACAAAACACAACATCATGTGCCGATAAGAATTGGCTACCACATCTTGTGTTGCCAGATCCGTAGCAACTCGGACCTCTTCGGCAAAAAGCCTTGACAAAGGGTTCGCGCCCGTCTATATTCCTAACTCTCTGTCAATCATCCAGATACCGCCGGTGACGGCCCTCGAGACCGCACCTGCGTCCCTGGACGCAAACGCTCACTTTCTCAAAAGGCACCATAGAATGAAACGCACCTTCCAACCCAGCAACCGGAAGCGCAAGAACAAGCACGGATTCCGGCTCCGAATGCGTACGCCGGGCGGCCGCCAGGTGCTCAATCGACGCCGCCGGAAGGGACGGAAAAGACTCTCCGTATAGGCCCATGGCAAGGCGTCGCGGCCGAAAGCGTGGAGACATCGACCGCCTCTTTCGGGAGGGACGTATCCACCGGGGTCGGTGGATGCACGTGCGAGGACTCCGCGTCCCTCAGGGACGCGCCGTCTCGGAGGGACGCACGTTGATTTCGGTCCGTAAGCGGTTCGGCTCTGCGGTCCAGAGAAACCGGGCACGCCGCCGCATCCGCGCGATATGTCGCGAGGCCTACCCAGACGGACTATCAGATATCCTCCTGATGATATCCCTCGCCGATCGAGCCTCTCTTGCGGGATACCAGGGCCTCAGGGCCGATCTGTTGGCCGCCTTCGACGCCCTTGGCCTCCAAGACCCGTGAAACACGTCGCCATCTGGCTCCTACGCCTCTACAGCGTCGCGATCTCTCCCTTCACCCTGCCTCGATGTCGGTTCCTGCCTACCTGCTCTCAGTACGCCCTTGAAGCCATCCAGCAGCACGGACTCCTCTACGGCGGGGCCCTGTCTCTACGACGGATTCTGCGCTGCCATCCGTGGGGCGGGTCTGGCTACGACCCGATCCCGTAGCGAACCCAGAAAGATGCGGACATGGACAAGCGAACGATACTGGCCTTCATCATAATCGGGGTTATCATCTTTATCACACCCCATTATATGCGATGGCTCACAGGGGAGCCTCCCGAGGCCCCCGAGGTCCGTCGCGAACCGGCCGATCGGCGCGCGCAACCCAGTCCTCTGCCACCTGCAACAGCTGAGGCACCAACTCTCACAACTGCGCCGGAACCTCCAGCGCCACCGGAAGCCGTCCGCGAAGAGGCCACCAAAGCCACGGCGACACCCAGCCTGCCACCCGAACGCACCTTCGTCGTCGAGACCGACCTCTACCGGGCGACCTGGAGCTCCCGCGGCGCCAGGCTTGTGGGCTATGAGCTGAAGAAGTACTACGACGACTTCGGCATGCCCCTTCAGCTCCTCGTTCCAGCCGGTTCGGGTCTCGGCCTGTCCCTTGACGGCCGTGATCTTTCCCAGGTCGATTTCAAGCTCCCACCCCATCAGCTGCCCGTCTACCTGGAAGGCCCGGACCAGGCAGAGATCACCTTCACGGCGGAGACGGAGGCCGGCACCATCGAGAAGCGGCTACGGTTCCAGGGCAACCGATATAGAATCGATATGGTGCTATCGGGACCCGCCCTCACGCGGTCGGAGCGCTACGGCGTAACCTGGTCGGGCGGTCTGGCGGACACCGAGAACAGCCCGATGGATTACGCCATGTACACCAACCTTGTCACTCGGGTTGGGGGCGAAGTGGAGACGTGGGAGGCCCCCGATCTCGCGGAAGAGACACCGCCCAGCGGCTGGGTCTCTTGGATCGGGGTGAGGAACAAGTACTTCGTTGCCTCCATGATTCCGCCGGATGGCCGCTACGACCTGGAGCTCGAGGGACGTGTCGAAGGCGAATATGGCGACGAGCACTATGAAGCGGTAATCGTCGGCACGCCGGAGAAGGAGCCGCAGGCGTTCGGCGTCTACGTGGGGCCGGTCTCCTACGACCTCCTACGAGGGCAGAACAGGGACCTGGCGGGTATCGAGCGGGAGCTTCAGCTCGACGAATTCATGGACTACGGCTGGGCGTTCTTCCGGCCGTTGATGAAGCCGATCACCATCCTGATCCTCAGGGCCTTCCTCTCCCTCCACGAAATCGTGCCGAACTACGGGCTGGTCATCATCGTCTTCTCGCTCTTCATCAAGATCATTGTGTTCCCGCTGACGCACAAGAGCCTTGAAGCCTCCGCGAAGATGCAGGAGCTTCAGCCCAAGATGGCCGCCCTCAAGGAAAGGCTCAAAGACGACCAACAGAAGCTCAGCCAGGAAACGATGAAGCTCTACAAGCAGGAGAAGGTCAACCCGCTGGGGGGCTGTCTGCCCATGCTCCTCCAGATGCCCATCCTCTTTGCCCTCTTCAACGTCTTTCGGGGCGCTATCGAACTCCGACAGTCGGCGTTCGCGCTCTGGATCGACGACCTCTCCAAGCCGGACCAGATCCAGATCGGCGGATTCGAACTCCACGTTCTGCCGCTGCTCATGGCCGTGTCCACCTTCTTCCAGTCGAAGATGACGATGAAGGACCCGAAGCAGGCGATGATGGTCTATCTCATGCCCGTGTTCCTCATCTGGATCTTCTGGAGCATGTCATCCGGCCTGGTCCTCTACTGGACCATGTTCAACGTGCTCACCGTCCTCCAGCAGCAGGTGATGGAGCAGGTCAAGAAACGGTTCTGAGCCGCGCCTCACTGGAAGAACCCGCGTTGCACACCTCCGATACAGACACCATCGTTGCCGTGGCGACGGCCGAGGGAGAAGCCGCAATCGGGATCGTCCGCCTGAGCGGTCCCGAGGCCGTTCTGATCTCGGGCCGCTGCTACCGCGGCGCACGCCAGCTCGGGGACTCGCTCGACCGACACCTGTGCTGGGGGCGCTTCATCGCCAGCGGCGAGGAGCTCGACGAGATCCTGGTGGCGGTGATGCGGGGACCTCGCTCCTTCACCGGCGAGGACACAGTGGAGATCTACTGCCACGGTGGGCCGCACCTCTTGAGGCGAGCCCGGGAAGCTCTCGTGCGGGAAGGCGCCCGGCCGGCTGAACGAGGAGAGTTCACCAGGCGCGCCTTCCTCAACGGACGCATCGACCTGACCCAGGCCGAAGCCGTTGCCGACATGATCTCGGCGGGCAGCGACCTTGGCCTTCAGTCGGCGTATTTCCAGCTTCGAGGGGGACTGCGCGAGCGGTTCGAGTCCCTGGGCGAGGATCTGAGGCAGGCCGCGACGCTTCTCGAGGTGGAGCTGGACTTTTCGGACGACGTGATGGTCGACCGCGCCGAGGTGCGCAAGGCCATGGCACGAGCACGCGGGGAGATGGAGGGCCTGATCCGGTCCTACCGAACGGGGAAGATCATACGCCAGGGTGCGCGCGTCATCCTTGCGGGTCGGCCCAATGTGGGCAAGTCCAGCCTGCTCAACCGTCTGCTGGAGCAGGACCGGGCCATCGTCACGCCCGTTCCGGGCACCACGCGGGACACCATCGAGGAGTCGGTGGACCTGGATGGCATCCGCGTGGTTCTGGTGGATACGGCCGGCCTCCGGGCGGCTCAGGATGCCGTCGAGGAGGAAGGGACGCGACGGTCCCGCCTGTCCATCGAGGGGGCCGATCTGGTGCTGCTGGTGCTCGACGGATCCGAGGGGCCCCGCGAGGAAGACCGATCTCTCCTGGCAGGTACGGGCGATCGGCCGAGGCTGCTGGTCGTGAACAAGGTCGACCTGGGGCACCATCCGGATTGGCAACTCGAGGCCGACCGAGAAGGACGCGTTGCCACCTCCGCGCTGACGGGCGAGGGACTCGATGCACTCCGTGAGTCGATCAGGGCGCGTGTGCTGGAAGGCGAGCCGAGCGTTGGAGGGCAGGGCGTGATCACGCACGAGCGCCACGTCCTGGCGCTCGTGGAGGCCCTGGAGGCACTATCTCGGGCGCAGAAGGCCGTTGACCTCCCCGGTGAGATAGTGGCGATGGAGCTGCACGACGCGCTGAACGCGCTGGGGGCCATTGTCGGGCAGACCACGCCGGAAGACGTCCTGGACCGGATCTTCTCGACCTTCTGCATCGGGAAGTAGCCAGTGTTCCACGTGGAACACCGGAGGACGATTCTTGGACGAAGACACGTTCAGGGCCAGCGCCACCGCAATGGGCGTCCGCCTCGACGAAGGCGCACTCGACCGATTCCGGGTCTATGAGCGCGAGCTGCGGAAATGGTCGGAGCGTGTCCGCCTGGTTTCGAGGGGGGACCGCGACCGGCTAGCCGAACGGCACTTCATCCCCAGCCTCGCGGTCGTTCCTCACCTTCCGTTGGGACCCCACGCGCTGGTGGACATCGGCACGGGGGCCGGGCTACCGGGCATTCCCATCAAGATCGCGAGGCCCGACATCGAGGTCTGTCTCATCGAGTCCGCGCGGATGAAGGCCCTCTTCCTCAAAGCAGCCTGCGCCGAGCTTGGACTGGACGGCCTGCGCGTGGCCCACGCGCGCGCCGAATCTCTCGCGGATAAGCCGGAGCACCGGGGGAGGTACCAGAGAGCCATCGCGCGGGCCGTGGCCGCGTTGCCCGATCTCTGGAGATACGCCGGACCCCTGCTGGCGCAGGACGGGCATCTGCTGGCGGTGAAGGGGCCGGACGCCATCCAGGAGCTCGGACCGGAGTTTCCCCCGGGAATCCAGGTGCTGGAAATGCCGCTGGCATGCCCTACTCAGGAGGCTGAGCGCGTGCTGGTTTCTGTGAGCAGGAAAGATACCGGCTAGGGCCACGGGGTCGCGCGACAGACGACAACCAGAACGAACGAGGGCCGCAGGATCGGTATCCTGCGGCCCTCCTTGTTACGTTTGAGTGCGGATACAGAACCACATCGATCGCTGATCTGCCCCCCTACGTGCCAGAATTGACAACCGTGAGAGGCTACCGACGCACGATCCCCCGGCTCAGGACCTGGACGAGGCGCTCTGCCGCTCTGCCGTCCCACAGATCCGGGACCGGTCGGGAGGACGCGTCCGCGTCATCCTCCAGAACAGCGAGCGCTTCCCGACGGACCCGCTCACCGTCGCAGCCCACCAGACGGTTGGTGCCCTCCGTGATCGTCACCGGTCTCTCGGTATTTTGTCGCATCGTGAGACACGGCACGCCCAGCACGGTGGTCTCCTCCTGGATCCCGCCCGAGTCCACCATCGCGAGCCGGGCCGATGCCTGGAGGCGCAGCATCTCCACATAGCCTACGGGCTCCTCGAGGTGGACCCCGGGCTCCGAGCTCAATCGATCGATCAGTCCCGAGTCCTCCAGGCGGTTCCGCGTGCGCGGGTGCACGGGGAAGACCAGGGGCAACCGCCTGGACACCTCCACGAGCGCCTCCACGAGCCCGCGGAGGCGAACGGGATCGTCGACATTGGCGGGCCGGTGCATCGTCACCAGGACATAGCCCCTCTCGGGCACCCCTACACGTGCCAGGATGTCCGACTCGCTCGCACGGTCACGGAATCGCATGAGGGTGTCGATCATCACGTTCCCCACACGGAAGATGGAAGTCTCGGGGACGTTCTCCTCCCGGAGGTTCGCGTCGGCATCGGCCGAGTAGGTGAACAGCATGTCGGCCACCGCGTCGGTGGCCATTCGGTGGATCTCCTCGGGCATGGTTCGGTCGCGGCTGCGCAGGCCGGCCTCCACGTGCCCCACGGCAATGCCGCGCGACGCGGCCGCCAGCGCGCACGCCACAGTCGACGTGGTATCCCCGACCACGATCACGAGATCGGGAGCCTCCGAAGAAAGCAGGCCCGCGAACTTGACTAAGATGTCGCCCATCTGCGCCGTCGGGTCGTCCCTGCGGGCGTCGAGCGTGAAATCGGGCGGGGGCAGCTCGAGGTCGTCGAAGAAGACCTGGGACAGGTTGTAGTCGTAGTGCTGGCCCGTATGAACGACCAGGGCCTCGAAACGCTCCGGCTGCTTCCTCAGCTCCGCGGCAATGGGCGCGATCTTGGGGAAGTTGGGCCTAGCCCCGGCAACCAGTACGATCTTCATGGCAGGTGTCCGTTCCACGTGAAACACGCAACTCGAAGGGCTCGTTACGGGTGGTTCAGGCAAGATTCAAGAAGCCCGGTAGGCGCGTAACGTCTGATTAAACACTCTGTTATTGTTATGCGAAGAGCCGCATCCACGGATCTCCCTTGCCGTGTCAAACGACCGGGTTCTCCAGACGCCCGATGCCGTCGACTTCGCAGACAACGGTGTCCCCGGACTTGAGCCACAGCGGAGGCGTACGTGCCATACCCACACCGGGTGGCGTTCCCGTGAACAGGAGATCCCCGGGCGTGAAGGTGAAGACGTGCGAGAGGTAGGAGATCAGGCGATCGATCCTGAAGATCAACTGGTCCGTGCACGACTCCTGGACGGTCTGTCCGTTCAGGACACACCGCACGCCCAGGGCGTGGGGATCGGGGATCTCGTCGGCCGTGACGAAATCCGGCCCGATCGGGGCGAACGTGTCGAACGTCTTGCCCAACAGCCACTGTCCCGCGGGCTTCTCCAGCTGGTAGTCGCGGGCGCTCACGTCGTGCCCCACCGTGTACCCAGCGACGTAGCCGAGCGCATCGGCTTCGGCGATGTCTCTGCCCGCCTTGCCGATGACGGCGACCAGTTCTGCCTCGTAGTCTACCTTCGCGCTCGACGGGGGGATCCGTATTCCGTCTCCTGGGCCGATAAGGGCCGTGGCATACTTCGCGAAGACCACCGGCTCCGTAGGGACCTCCATCTTGGTCTCGACCGCGTGGTCGGCATAGTTCAGGCCGATGCAGATGATCTTGTCCGGATCCGATATGGGTGCCAGAACCTGGACATCTGAGGCCGAAATCGCCGCCTGCCCGGACTCGACGGCACGGGTGGCGCGGGAGACCATGCCCGGGCCGCCCGAAAGGAAGGCCTTCAGGTCCGCCGGGATTTCCGGATCGGCCCTGTTCAGATCGATGACGAGATCACCGGAACGGACGCCAAGCCGCCGTTCCCCATCGTGCTTGAATGAGACAATTCGCATCGGGTGCGTTCCTTTCGTTGATAGCGATATCCACAGGCAGATTAGGATCTAAGGTATCACAGGTGCATAAGATGTGTCAAGACCTTTCGCCCCGAATTTCACCCCGATCTGAGGCCGGATATCGGGGCGAACTCCTTGCGCGCCAATTGAGAATGTTGTACCTTGTGTCGCCTGCCTGACGGGGCTCTTGGTCGGCCATAGGATAGGTCTGGGCCCGCAGAGCGACAAGAGAAGACCGATCACCTGTGCCGGAGATTCGAGACCATGGCTGAGTTCGTTCCCGAGGTACCGAAGGACGCATCAAAGATCACACTGGCGGACGGGGTTCTCAAGGTACCAGACTGCCCGATCATTCCCTTTATCGAGGGAGACGGCACGGGGCCCGATATCTGGAGGGCCGCTTCGACAGTGCTCGAGGCGGCCGTGGAGAAGGCCTACGGTGGCCAGCGGAAGATCGCGTGGATGGAGGTCCTCGCTGGCGAGAAGGCCTTCCACGAGGCCGGGGCCTGGCTGCCCGATGCGACGGTCGACGCCTTCCGGGAGTACCTCGTCGGGATCAAGGGGCCGCTGACCACCCCGGTGGGGGGTGGCATCCGGAGCCTGAATGTGGCGCTCCGCCAGACCCTGGATCTCTACGTCTGTCTGCGACCTGTGCGCTGGTTCCAGGGGGTGCCCAGTCCCGTCAAGAATCCTGACAAGGTCGACATGGCCATCTTCCGTGAGAACACGGAAGACATCTACGCCGGTATCGAGTGGGAGTCCGGCTCGGACGAGGTCCGCAAGGTGATCGAATGGCTGCAGCGGGAGATGGGGGTCGCCAAGATCCGGTTCCCTGAGACATCGGCAATCGGCGTCAAGCCCGTATCGGAGGAGGGAAGCAAACGGCTCATCCGCGCGGCGATCCAGTATGCCGTGGACAACGGGCGTGAGAGCGTCACCCTTGTCCACAAAGGCAACATCATGAAGTTCACCGAGGGGGCCTTCCGGAGCTGGGGCTACGAACTCGCCAAGGAGGAGTTCCCGGACACCGCCGTCTCGTGGGACGACTGCGGCGGCCGGGTGCCCGAGGGAAAGATCCTGATCAAGGATGCCATCGCCGACATCTTCCTGCAGCAGGTGTTGACGCGTCCCGACGAGTTCGACGTGGTTGCCACGCTCAACCTGAACGGCGACTACTGCTCCGACGCTCTGGCTGCCCAGGTGGGTGGGATCGGGATCGCACCGGGGGGCAACATCAACTACGTCACCGGGCACGCGATCTTCGAGGCCACCCACGGTACCGCCCCGAAGTACGCCGGCCAGGACAAGGTGAATCCAGGGTCGGTGATCCTGTCTGGGGAGATGATGCTGCGCCACATGGGATGGACGGAGGCGTGCGAGCTGATCCTGACGGGACTGGAGAAGGCCATCGCCTCGAAGGTGGTCACCTACGATTTTGCCAGGCTGATGGACGGGGCCCGGGAGGTGGCGTGCTCCGAGTTTGGGGACGCCATCGTTGAGAACATGGCGGCGGGCTGATCGAATTCGTCATTGTCCGCCAAGGCAGGAACTACGAAACGTGCGAAAGACGCGAAGAAGACCAGAGGATAGAGCCGAGCGCTCGAGATAGCCGCCGAGTGCAGATGGGACGCCAGAGAAGGGGATCTCGATGGGACCGAGGCTTGTTGCTCTTGCATGTGTGGGGTTGATGGCTGCCGGATGTGGGAAGGCCGAGGAGCTCGAGAAGCTGGCTGACCAGAACCAGGAATTGAAGGAGGAGATCAGGGCGCTCAAGGCCCAGATCGAGGAGGCCAAGCGGCTTTCGGCGCTCGGCGACCGCATGAAGGAGCTCTCCGCCAGGATCGTCACGAATCGGGGGGACATCGAGCTCACGTTCTTCCCCGACAAGGCCCCCATCCACTGCTTCAACTTCCTCGTCCGGGCGGAAAGCGGGTATTACGACAGGAGCCGTTTCCACCGTGTCATTCCGGGATTCATGATCCAGGGGGGCGATCCCAACAGCAAGGACGAGAATCCATACAACGACGGCCAGGGCGGGCCCATCTTCAACATCCCGCATGAGTTCAACGAGGTGTCCCATCGTCGCGGTGTCCTGTCGATGGCACGGCAGTCCGATGTCTCCGTCGGTGCGGGGTCTCAGTTCTTCATCATGCACGGGGACAATCCGGGTCTGGACCGCCAGTACACGGCCTTCGGCGAGGTCACCCGGGGCATGGAGGTGGTGGACCGCATCGCCACCACCCCTACCGAGAAGGCCGATCCTCGGCTGCGCGATCAGCCGGTGGATCCCGTCGTGATCGAGCGCGTGGAGGTCTCACGCCAGGAATAGCACACCTGCAGGTGCGGCATGTTTTCCACATTGTGGATAACCCGTCGCTCACCTCTGTGGACAGATCTGAGCCCGCCATACTCGCGGATCCAACGTATCTTCCGACGATATCCACAACCGGTTTCCACTGGCTGTGGATATCGTGTTGATAACCGCGTCGGCGGTCTCGGAATGCGAGGATCGGAGCGACAAGATTTCCCTTGCAAGGCCCCGGGGTTTGTTCTATATTTTCTATCGATCTTCAGTAAATTCAGGTAATTGTGGTAGTCCCTACCTGGGTAATCCTCTGTGCTGGAAAAGGTGAAAGACGACGTTGCGGAGCTGATCGAGCCGTCGACGCAGTACCTGGTGAAGAAGCGGTTCAAGCCCGATATGCTGACCATGATCGGGTTTGGCCTCAACCTGGTCGCGGCGGTACTCTTCGGCATGGACATGCTCCGCTGGGCCGGGGTGATAGTCCTGCTCGCCGGGATCTTCGATTTCCTCGACGGGCAGGTGGCTCGCGCGGGAAGAACCGCCACGACTTTCGGCGCCCTACTCGACTCCACGGTCGATCGGTACTCGGAGATCGTCGTCTGGTTCGGAATGGTCGTAAGCTTCATACGCGCGGGATCCCTCTGGACCAGCTCGGCGCTCTTCTTCGCTCTGGCGGGGTCCCTGATGGTAAGCTATGTGCGGGCCCGTGCGGAGGGGCTGGGGGAGGAGTGCAAGGTAGGCTTCATGCAGCGGCCGGAGCGGGTCGTCGCGATCGGTGTGGGCGCCCTCGTCGGCGAGATCGGACTCACCGTCGCGGTGTGGGCCATTGCGGTTCTGTCCAACTACACGGCCTTGCACCGTGTGCTGCACGTTCGGAAGCGGTCGAAGATCCAGTAGTCTGGGAAGGAAGAGGCCTGGGAGGCGTGGTAGGTGAGATGGGCCCGGATCTGCCGGGCCTTTTTCGTACTCTCGGGCGATCGGCGAGATTAGCCTGCGGTGAGGCCCTGCGTGGGTGTGGGCTGCCGTCGCGCCCGTCTTCCGGCTACCTTCACGGGACGATTCGTGGTGAGCGGTTTCTTCCTCACATTCGAAGGCATCGAAAAGAGTGGCAAGACCACTCAGGCGGACCTTCTGGTCGACCGGCTCCGCGCCGAGGGGCGAGACGTTGTCTTCACGCTAGAGCCGGGCGGAACCCGGCTGGGAGAGGGAGCGCGTCGCCTTCTGCTCGACCCGAATCTGGGGATGGAGGTGAGCCAGAGGGCGGAGGTATTCCTGTTTGCAGCAGACCGGGCCCAGCACATCGAAGAGGTGATCCGTCCCGCACTGGATGCGGGCAAGCTGGTGATCTCGGACCGGTTCGTGGATTCGACGATCGCGTACCAGGGCCACGGCAGGGGGGTGGACCTGGCGGAGCTGAACACCATTCAGGAGTTCGCAACAGGCGGGCTCAGACCCGATCTGACTGTGCTCGTGGACGTGGATGTGGACACCTCGCGCGCACGGATGGAGGCGGCGGACCGACTCGAGTCGGAAGACGACGGCTTCTTCGAGCGCGTCCGCGAGGGATACCTCAGCCTCTGGCGTGCCGAACCCGAGCGGATCTT
>JASLMQ010000599.1 GCA_030746455.1 Candidatus Latescibacterota bacterium | reverse complement strand
CGTCCAGTCCCAGCAGCTCGGCGGCCTGGTTCGCCATGGCCGCGACCCCTTCCCTGCGCCTGCCGGCATCCCCCCGGCTGGGTGTATAGCCGTGGACCTCCGTCGCCATCTCCAGGGCCTTCGCCCCCAGGATCAACCCCGCATGGGTGCCGGTTCCCGACGCCGTGCACAGATAGTCCGTCTCCACGTCCATCGCCTCGAGCTGGTCCGCGATCTCCAGCACGCACCCGGCGTAGGCCGCGGTGCCGAGGGCAACCGCCCGGGAACCGATGATGTAGGGGACCTCGCCCTGACGACGCAGCTCCTCCGCCACCTGCTCCTTCACCGCCGATTGGTTCCCGTCTTCCACAAGTCGAACGTCGGCGCCCAGGATGTAGTCCAGAAGCAGGTTCCCCTGGATGCCCGCCTGGCTTCGGTGGTCGTGGCGGTTGACCAGAACGCACTTCATCCCAAGCCGAGCCGCAGCTGCCGCGGCCTGTCGCGCATGGTTGGACTGGGAGGCCGCGCCCGTAATCACGGTCGTAGCGCCGGCGGCCTGCGCGTCGGCCATAACGAAGTCGAACTTCCGTGTCTTGTTGCCGCCGAGCGCCAGTCCCGTCAGGTCGTCCCGCTTGATCAGCACACGGACCTTGCCCCCAAGCGCATCGGAGAACCGTGGGCAGTCGTGCAGCGGCGTCGGCAGGTCCGACAGGGCGACACGGGGGAGGTGCTCCAGGGACTTCCTGAGTCGATCTTTCGCTTCAGATGCTGGCATAGCCGCGTCTCCCTCCTCAGAACAGTGAGAACTCGATCTCCTTGGCCGTCAGGAACTCGAGCAGTACCGGCACCCCCTCTTCGGTCTTCTGGATGCCACGCTGGATCGCCGGAACGATCTCGCTCGGCCTCTCCACCCGCTCCCCGTAGCCACCCAGAGCCACTGCCAGATCGGCGTAGTTCCCCGAGATGTCCGTGCTTCGGTACCGCTCCGTGGCAACCGGCAGGACCGGAAGCTCGATGGCCATGGAAAAGTTGTTCAGAAGGACCGACAGGATGGGGATCCGTTCCCGTACGGCCGTTTCGAAATCCATGCCGGTGAAGCCGATTGCCGCGTCTCCCCAGACGTTGATGCACAGCCTGTCCGGCTCGGCCAGCTTGGCCCCCATCGCCAGGCCCAGTCCGTAACCAAGCTGGGTGGTCTTGCCCCAGCCGATGTAGGAAAGCGGGGTCGTCGCGCACCAGAACGGTGAGAGTTGGTCCCGGGGACTCCCGGCATCGTGGGTGATCGTGGTCTTGGAGACATCGACCGTCTGCATCAGGTCTCGGATCACTCGATAGGGAGAAAGCGGAGTGGACTCGGAATCGAGCTTGGGACGCCACTCGGCCAGCCACCCCTCCCGAATCCTCTCGATCTCACCCAAAACACCCTCGAGGCGTCCCCGGGGCTTCCCCCCCAGCCGATCCCGGACCTCTTCCAGCAGGTCGCTCAGCGTCAGATAGGCATCCCCCACCAGCGCCTGGTCGACGACGACGTCCTTGTTGAGATCCGCCGGATCCAGTGTCGCGTGGATCACAGACTTGCCACGAGGCATCGACACGGCGAAGGTGGAGGCACTGAAGCTGCACCCCACACCGAAGATCACGTCGGCTGCGTCCAGAAACTCCCGTACGGCCCGGGGCATCGAGCGGCCTCCCGACCCAAGAGACAGGGGGTGATCCTCGGGAAAGGCGCTCTTCCCGCCAAGGCTGGTCGTCACCGGGGCCTCGAGGAGTTCGGCGAGCTCTCGCAGGGGTTCCCACGCCCGAGCATAGTGTACGCCCTGGCCCGTGTAGAACACCGGGCGCTTGGCGTCCACCAGCGCGCGCGCAGCTCGCTGTACGTCCTCCGGATCCGGGGAGGGCCGCGCCCTTGGCGCAGGTCGATAGTCCGTTGGTTCGACACCCTCCTCGTTCATGAGATCGCTTGGGAACTCCACCACGACCGGGCGCGGACGCCCGTTCTTCACCTGCGTGAAGGCGCGCCGCATGGCATCGGGAACCGAATCGGGTTGGGTAACCTGTTCACAGGACTTGGTGATGTGGCGATAGTTCAGGAACGCGTTGAAGTTGGGTGGCACATTCGTCGCGGCGCGCGCGTAGCCCATCGGCAGGACGACGATGGGCGCTGAATCTCCGTAGGCCTGAGCAATCCCCCCGAAGGCGTTCTCAGAGCCGGGGCCGCTCTGCATACAGAACACGCCCACCCTCTGGCCCGATGTCACCCGGCTGAACGCATCCGCCATGTGGAGGCCCGTGCGCTCCTGGCGCACGATGATGGGTCGGATGCCGACCTTCGCCGCCGCCTCGATGATTGGGTTCACGGGGTAGGCGAACAGATACTCGACGCCCTCTGCCTTCAGGATGTGGGCAACTGCATCGGCCACCTGCATAGTTCGCTCCTTATGGTGATGGTGGGCACCGCCTCGCCCGATCGCGGTCCCCCGCCCCTCGACACTCTAACCTCCTAGACCCTCGTCCAGCAAACCCGCCGGGTCTGCCATCACCCACGCCGTGGCAGCCGGCCCACGGGGCCGGCTATCACCCTCCCTCGGCGAGAAGGCCCGCCTCGTCCGCGGCCCACAGGAAGCGCAGGCTGGCACGGAGGTCCAGGCTTCCCATTCTCCCCGCAAGCACCCGGCGGATCGGTTCGGCATCGCCCGTCAGCTGGTAGGCGTAGCCGAATGGCTCGGCCGGAACGTCCGAATCGTACGTCGACCTGTAGTCCGGCGACGTGACGTAAACCCAAGAACCGTCAGGGAACCGCATCGCATCCCCGGACAGGAACTCGATCCCCTTCAGGAACACCTCCCTGGCGTCAGGATCGCCCGTGCACTCATGGTACCGGCCGATCCCCACCAGACAGACGGCGTTCTGGAACGGACAAAACCCCTTGTTGAACAGGAGCTCCATCGACCAGCCGCCATCGGCCCCCTGAGTCTGTCGAACCGCCTGGAAGATCCGCTCCATGCCCCGCCGATACGCCTCATCCCCCGTCGCCTCGTACACCGCCGCAAGGCCGATCATCGGCCACCCGCTGTCTCGTGCGCTGTGCCACCGGCTGTGGTAAGGGGGCTGTGCCCATCCCTCGTCGACCATCCGGAGGAAGCAGTCTCCAATCCCGACTGCGATCTCCTTCGCACGAGGGTGTCCGGTCAGGTAGTGGTACTCCAGCAGGCCCTCGGTCCACATGTGGGACGGCACGACCGAGACGTCGGGGAATCCCTCGGCGTCGTACTGCACGTGGTTGTGCCCGTGGATCCTCGCCCCGCCCAGCTCGAGGGGCGAATGCGTGGTGTGGTGGACGATGTCAACGTCCATCGTGTGCCACGCCCCCGCCTCGGCCAGCTGCCAGGCGATACGCTCTCCGCTTCGCAGGAACTGAAGGATGGTGCCGTGCAACCGGTCGGGCTCGTTGTTGACCGAGAATCCCCCCTGTGATCCCGTACCCGGATTCACGGAATCTCCGAAGTCGATCGCCCCCAGAGTTCGGGTATTCCGGTCTCGCACGACGAGGTCCCTCAGGCCGCGTTCGACGGCCGAATACCGGTCGGGCCTGAAGGGCATGACCACACCCAAGGCCCCGCTCTCCAGATACCAAGCGCTGTTGGACGGCGTCAGGGGCTCCTCGAACGCCAGGGCCAGTTCGTGGGCTCTGGCCTCCCGGAGCCCGCCCTCGTGAAACTGGATCATGAAGCTATGGGTCCTGGCCACGCCCTGGTGCAG
>JASLMQ010000598.1 GCA_030746455.1 Candidatus Latescibacterota bacterium | reverse complement strand
TCACATCCTTCGCACCAGACGCGGAGGCCTGGATCGTGACCGTACCCGCGGTGGAACTCGTCAACGTTGTCTGCGCCACGCCGCTGTCCGCTGTAACCGTGGCACTCGACAAGTCACCCGTCCCACTCAACACGGTGAACGTCACCTTCGTGGTGTCGTCGTCAGTCTGCACGACGCCCTGGAGGTCCAACACCTTTACGCTCACCACCGAGGTGTCCTTGCCCGTGTCGGTGATCACGCTGGGACTTGCGCTGATGCCTAGAGATCGCGTCAGCACGACCGCACTCACCGTACCCGTCTCATTCGATGTGACGGAGTCGGCTCCAGCAAGGCTCTGCATCACCGCCGTCTGGACGCCCAGCTCCGTCTCGCCGGTAAACGTCTCGAGCGCCGTGAACTCCAGCACACCCAAGAGACCGGCTCCGTCGACGGCGACCTCCTCGGACGGACCCAGAATCACCGCGGAGAGCGTCCCAGTCCCACTGCCCACGCGACCGATGAACGCGCCCAAACCCGCGTTCTTTTTCAGGATATTGATGCCCTCGTCGCTCGTCTCGTCGACGACGGACTGGAGCACCAGCGACGTCGTATCGTAGCTCACCGTCACCTCATATGCGACAAGATCCTTCACCTCCTGCGCATACAACGCAACCGAGAGCTCTGCCCCGGCATTCGCTTGCCCCGTCGACTGACCGCCGTCGCCGGACTGGGTGCTGAAGTCGAACGAGAACGTCGCACTCGCATTGTCGCCGGCTGGACCCGCCGAAGGTGCTGCAGGAACCGTCACAGACAGATCCACATTCTCCTTCGTTTCACCTTCCGCAAGCTCCACGGCATCCGGTTTACCATCCCCATCCGCATCCAGGAGGCTTCGAACCGTCCGACCATCGCTGAGAACGAGATTCACGAACACCCCGAAGCGTCCAGCAGGCACGTTCTCGAACGCATACGTCCCGTCCTTGCGGACCGAGACCTCGCCTACCCGGCGTTCTTCATCAAGATCGCCAAGGATCACCTTGCCCTTCGGCACGCTCTCGTCCGATAGCGTCACCGTACCGCTGACCCGACCTGCCACAAACTGACTCCGTGTCGTGAACGGGATCTCGACCACATCGAACAACTCCGAACCCGACACCCCCTGCGCGTAGAATATCAACAGGTGGTAGTCCGTATCCTCGGAAAGATTCAACTTCGCATTCACCCACCGTGGGCGCTCCGGGTTCACCAACAGATCGCGTCTCGGATCGAACCCCTCGATCGGCGGCACGATCTCCGCTTCCAGGGCCAGCACGCCCCGGTTGCGCCGCAGAGGCTCCGAGAACCGAACAGAAAGCGTCGTCTGTGTCCCGACTCCAGATGCTCCAGGCTCGGGGCGACTCTCGGTCACGCGAAGCTCCGACGACAGGCGGATCCGTACGGCGCCCTTATGCTCGCCCTCGGCGAGAGTAAGAACCTCCGGATCCCCCTGCTCGTCCAGAACCGTACCAACAAGCCCCAATTCGACGCCACCAGGACCCTCCTCGATGAACATATATGCCTCGATGAAATAGCTCCCCTCAGGCACATTCTCGATGTTGTAGCCGCCCTGCTCCGACACATCAAACGCCACACCCAGACGCTCGGGATCGTCACCCTCGAGGTTCTCGAAATCTGTCGTGTCCGGCAGCAGATAGACAAATGCCAGCCACTCTCGAGCATCAGGACCCAGGAACACGCCCGGCGGATTGTCGAACGCACCGTCTATCCGAGCCGTACCCAGCGTACCGGTGGAAAACCTGATCTTCGACAGCGTGGTCATGTTGTAGCCGTCGGTACTCCACGCATCATACACCACAACCAGATACGTCTGATCCGACCTGAGCTTCACATCCACCGACACCGTCATCCCGTCATCGCTGAGCTCCAGATCCTCCTGCTCGATCTCGCCGCTCTCGGGGAACGGCAAAACCCAGACCTCGGCGCCAATCTCGCCGTCCTCCATGCTCACCTCACGGTTGAAGCTCACCGAGAGCGTCGTACTCGTCTCAACATCCGACGTGCCCCCCTCAGGCGTGATCGACTCCACGCGCATTGAGGGCAACGACTCTCCCGTCGAGAACGAGGTGAAATACTCGCTGCCATTCTCCAGCGCCAGATACGCCTCATACACCGTATCCGACTCGAGCGTCAGTTCCAACACCATCCGACCCTCAACAACCTGAGGCGTCAGATCCACATCTTCCTCTGTCGCTACGCTGTAGATGTACACCTCCACGGACTCCAGCGTCTCCTCCGTCAGAGGACGATCGAACTCCACCTCCACCCTCGCAGACAAGGGCACACCCACCGCGTTCTTCAGCGGAGCCGGATCGCCATCTCCGGTCAACTGTGCCGTGAGGATCTTCTCCGGTGGCATCTCGTCTGCACCACGCAACACGCGAACCACACGGGCACCAGGAAGACCGAACGGCGTCGGCTCGGGTATCACGCCCACACGCGCTCCCATCGCCAGATCGCCTACCGTCAGCTCCCCACCTGCCGAATCTTCGAACGACGTTGCGTCGTCGAAGAAGAAGGCCTGTCCGAAACGAAGGATGCGCTCCTCGAAGTTCACGCGCGCGATCTCCCCCACGAACTGACCCCGCTCCACATCCGGCGGCGGCGGCGGCTCGCCCGGTGATAGCATCTTCACCACAACCGCAAGCTCCGGGCGACCCGGCTCCTGCGGCTCCTGGAAGAACACCACAACGCCCATCCCAGGTCGAAGATCGCCAAGACCCAAAGCGCGGCCAACGGGGGACTCCACGCGCGTCTTGCCCTCGTCGAACGCAAACGCAGGACCCGTGATCGTCAGGATACCCGGACGATTCTCCTCGGGCGGCTCGATCGACAAGATCGATCCGCGCACCTCCTCAGGACCCTCGGCGTCCACAACAAACACCTCCGTGGCCGTGACCGGCCCCCCCTCTTCGCGTGCCGTTCCCCTAATCTCCAAGACAGTGCCTGGGAACAGCGACTCCAGCCGGACTGGCGATCCATCGGGCGTGGAGACAGCCAGACCGGCAGGCAGCACCACTCCCACCTCTCCGAAGTCGAAGGCATGAACCCTCAGCACGCGGCGCTCGAAGTTGACATGCAGGAGTTCACCCACCAGCTCGATCGGCTCTGGCGGGGGTCCCATAACGCGTAGGGCCGCATCGATCCCATCCAGGCTCTGGCCATCGGCCACGACGATGGGGTCCGGTTGTCCGTCCCCGTCTTCGTCGTAGGTCCCTGCCAGGGTCGGCCGGTTGTCGGTTCCCTCCAGAGTGGCCAGAATGTAGTACGTACCATCCGGCACGTGATTCAGCGTGTACGTCAGCTCCCCGCTGCCAGGGAAGGCCGCCCTGATGAGGGCTTGCATGACAGGGTCCTCATCGGGGTCCTCGTCTCCATCCGCACCGTCGTCCTGCAACAGAGCGGCCAGTTTGGAAATCGGAATCGGCAGGTCGCCGATGATCTCCGCAGGATCGCGATTGAGGAGGGCCACCGAGGCCTCACCGCATCTCCAGTTCGGCGACCCGTCGCCGGCTCCTGGAAAGCCCAGGGACCCGGACACCGTCGCATCCGAAAACGTGGCCGTCCCGAAATAGTACGTGCTTAGGCAATCGGCCGCGGCTTCAGGGTCGCTGCCGGGAGGCGGCGGAGGCATATCACTGTTGATCATGACAGAAAGCTGATAGGTCCCCCCCGCCGCGAGATCCGCGGTGATGCTGAGGGTCTTTCCATCCTCGGAGATGTCCCAGTCCGTGGGCATCAG
>JASLMQ010000597.1 GCA_030746455.1 Candidatus Latescibacterota bacterium | reverse complement strand
CGACGCGCTGCAGTCACGTTCCAAAGCAACTTGGCTCGGTGCAGCGCATGAAGCTGGAATGACCGTACCTTATCCTCGAGGGTCATCGACCTTCCTCCGGGTTGAGTTGCGGCCAAACAACTCTTCCGAAGGACCTTAGGTGACCCTCGCTCTTTGGGGAATAGAACCCTTCCCAACTGTCAACAGTAATATGAAATGATTCAGTCTAGCAAGCAAGACCAGAACGAGTCCAAAGGCACAGAGACCCAGCGCATGACTCAGGTTGAAGCCCAGGTATGCCGACCAGAGCGAGACCTCATCCCGGCGAACCACGCAGCCGTTTTCTGGAAGGGAGGGCCCTGAGATCTCGACAAGCTCCCCTCCGGCGCGACACCTTCCGACGGGGGTGGGGGAGGGGATTTTTCCGTTGACATGGCGCGAATCCGGACCCTACTTGCACGCCTGAAATCTTCCTCGAGGCCGATCGGGTCCGGCTCGGACAGGACCTGTCTGCCACGCCTCGGGCGGCCATGGACAGCGATTCCGTTCTGACTGCCCGCCCAAATCCACTCGCGGAGGGCAACCCCAAAATGACACTGGATCAGGTCAAAGCGCTTTCCAAGGAGAAGGGCGTCAACTTCTTCCTGTGCTCCTATGTGGAGATGAACGGGGCGCCGAAGGCGAAAGTCGTGCCCGCAACCCATCTGGACGACATGGCCGCAGAGGGGGCTGGCTTTGCCGGATTCGCAGCGGGCCACATGGGCCAGGGCCCGCACGATCCGGACATGATGAACATCCCCGACTTCGGCTCGATCCAGATTGTGCCCTGGCGCCCGGACACAGCCTGGGTGGCGGGGAACATACACGTGGAGGAGAAGGAGTGGCCTTACTGCCCCCGCACGATCCTGCGGCGCGAGCTGGACAAGGCCCGGGAGAAGGGCTACCTCCTCAACGTCGGCGTCGAGGCCGAGTTTATGCTGGTAAGCAAGGACGAAGGTGGAGTGGTGGTGCCGTCCGATCCGCTGGATATCCTCGAGAAGCCCTGTTACGACCTGCTGACGCTCCATCGGAACCTCGATGTGATGACGACGTTGATCAAGTATATGCAGGAACTGGGCTGGGAGCCCTATGCCAACGACCACGAAGACGGCAACTGCCAGTTCGAGGTCAACTGGGCCTACCGGGATGCCCTCACCACCGCAGATCGCCACACCTTCTTCAAGTGGATGGTGAAGGCCAATGCAGAAATGCACGGGCTCACGGCCACATTCATGCCCAAGCCCTTTGAAAATCTCACCGGGAACGGCGCACATTACCACATGAGCCTGTGGGATCCGGAGAACAAGCAGAACCTCTTCTTGGACGAAAAGGACGAGATGGGCCTGAGCCGGGAAGCTCGTTGGTTTATGGGGGGCGTCCTCAGTCACGCCCACGGGCTTGCCGCGGTCTGCGCTCCCATCGTCAACAGCTACAAGCGGTTGATCCGCGGCGCACCGAGGTCCGGAGCCACCTGGGCACCCGTGTACGTCACATACGGCGGATCCAATCGAACTCAGATGATCCGCGTTCCAGCACCGGGTCGTTTCGAAAACCGCATCGTCGACGGAGCGGCGAATCCCTACCTGGCGATCGCGGCGTTGCTCGCCGCCGGGCTGGACGGCATCGAGAACAAGATCGATCCCGGCACCCGGAACGACGACAACCTCTACGAGATCGAAGAAGATGAGCTTCGGAGGCGAGGCATCGGGTTTCTCCCCACGAACCTCTCGGAAGCCTGCGACTGCATGGCGGAAGACGAGGTCGTCAAGAACGCGCTCGGCGCGGAGTACGCCGATTACTACATCTCAGTCAAGCGTGAGGAGTGGCGAAGCTACCATCAGAACGTCACCAGGTGGGAGACCGACCGCTACCTCCCCATCTACTGATTCCTTCGAAAGGGCTGAGCGGACGCCGGCCGGCCTTGACTGGCCCTTTCGATTCGGATACGTTCTCGCAGCCGACGCCCCGAATCCCTGCCTGCACAAGAGATCCCGCGGCAGCCTGAGCGCCGGATCCGGAGGGGAGGGGCAAGAGCTCTGGACTCTGGAGGATGCAGGTAGGAGGTACCGATGTGTTCCATTGCCGGACTCCTCTTCAAGGGGGACAAACCCGCCGATTTCGGCATGACCACCGGCGAGGCGCTCACCAGGATGCTGGACGCCACGGTCCACCGTGGCCCGGATTCCGCTGGATGGGCGCTCTACAGAGAGCCCATCGGCAATGAGCTCAGGATGCGGTTCTTCGTCGGGAGCGGCGAATCCGGCGAAGGCGACGCCGAGCGCATCCGGAACGGGCTGGCCGAACAGGGCGCAGAAATCGTTGACGAAGGTATCCTGGGCTGCACCTACGGCGCGCGCATCCGCTTTTGTGGAGACGTTCAGGGGCTCTATGCGGCGATGGGGGCTGTTGCCGAGCTCGTATCTGTGGGAACCCGCCTCGAAATCGTGAAGGATGTGGGAAAGCCCCACGAGCTCGCCCCTCGATACGGTATCCTCGATTTCGACGGGGACCACGGCCTGGGACACACCCGGCTCGCGACGGAGTCCGGGGTGCATCCCGACACCTCCCATCCCTTCTGGGCGTCCGGGTTTCCCGACGTCTGCTGCGTGCACAACGGCCAGGTCACCAACTACTGGATTATGCGGAGACGCCTGGAGCGCCAGGGCATGTCGTTCCAGACCCAGAACGACACCGAGCTGATCGCCGTGTACCTGGCCTACAAGATGAGCCAGGGAGCCAGCCTGGAAGACGCCCTCAGGACCTCTCTCGCAGACCTGGACGGAACCTTCTCCTATCTCGTGGCCACAAAGGACGCCATCGGCTATGCCAAGGACAGGCTGGCGGCCAAGCCGATGGTCAAGTACGAAAACGACTACCTGATCGCCATCGCCTCGGAGGAGGTCGGCCTGAACTGCCTGTTCCCTGGGCAGGCCCTGGACACCTCCGAGCCACCGCCCCTGACATACGGGCTCTGGTCGCGCGCGTCCTGAGGCGGGATCGTAACCCCGGGCTGCTTCCGCTTCGCCTCCGTCGTGTGCTCGACCCCGCAAGGACGCAGAGCTTATGGTCACCATCGATCTGTCGACGATGTCCATCCGCAAGGCCAATGAGATCCTCAGAGGCCACGGGTCCGCGCGTCAGAACGTGGAGAT
>JASLMQ010000596.1 GCA_030746455.1 Candidatus Latescibacterota bacterium | reverse complement strand
GAAGGGGATCTGGCTGAGCGCGATCCCCTGCTCCGCGACATCCTCTATCGGGAGAGCGAACGTCAGGCCTCGCAGATCGAGCTGATCGCCTCGGAGAACATCGTGAGCGCCGCGGTGCTGGAGGCGCTCGGGTCGGCGATCACCAACAAGACGGTGGAAGGCTACCCCGGCGCGCGCTTCCACCGCGGGGCTGGCCTGGTGGACGAGGCGGAACGCGCCGCGATCGACAGGGCCAGGCAGCTCTTTGGGTGTAATTACGCCAACGTTCAGCCCCACGCCGGATCCCAGGCCAACCAGGCCGTATTCGCGGCGTGCCTGGAGCCTGGTGACACGGTTCTGAGCATGTCCCTTTCGGCCGGCGGTCACCTCAGCCACGGTGCGCCAGCAAACCTGTCCGGCCAGTGGTTCAACGCTGTGCAGTACGGAGTCGTGGAAGGCACGGGTCTGCTCGACTATGAGGAGCTGGGTCGCCTGGCGTCCGAACACCGGCCCCGTTTGATCATTGCCGGTGGATCCTCCTATCCACGGACAATCGACTTCGAGGCGATTCGCTCGACCGCCAACCGGGTCGAGGCGCTGTTCCTGGTGGATATGGCCCACTTCGCCGGTCTCGTGGCTGGCTGGGCGCATCCAAGCCCGATGCCGCACGCCCACATTGTGAGCTGCACAACCACGAAGACATTGCGGGGACCGCGGGGCGGCCTCCTGCTGACGAACGACGCCGGGTTGGCCAGGAAGATCGATTCGGCCGTCTTCCCGGGTGTCCAGGGAAGCCTTCATCCCAACGTGATCGCGGCCAAGGCCGTCTGCCTTGGAGAGGCCCTGCAGCCGGAGTTCAGGACCTATGCCCGTGCGGTCGTCGACAATGCCAGATCTCTGGCAGCGGCGCTCGAGAAGCGCGGTCTGGGCGTGTGTGCCGGGGGAACCGACACGCACCTCGTGCTGGTGGACGTTTCGATGAAGGGTTTGACCGGCGTGCAGGCCGAGCGATGCCTCGAGGCCGCCGGCATCACCTGCAACAGGAACGCGATCCCGACCGATCCCGCGAACTCGACGGAATGGAGCGGGCTTCGCTTCGGATCGGCGGCATGCACGACGCGCGGGATGGGAACAGAGGAGTTCCGTAGGATAGGGGAGATGATCGGGGATCTGCTGAACTCCGCCAGCGAGACAGGGGAATCCAGTCCTGAGGTCGTGTGTAACGTGAGTGCCCAGGTCCGCGAGATCTGTGCCGAATATCCAACCTACCTCTGAAGGAGGTCGACCAATGCGCATCGCGATCTTCGGAGTGGGGGCCGTGGGCGGCTACCTGGGTGCGAGCCTCATCCGGAACGGGGAGGAGGTTGCTTTCATCGCTCGCGGGGATCATCTGTCGGCGATCCGAGCGAACGGCCTGAGCGTGGATGACACCGACCAGGAGTACTCGGTACACCCGACCATCGCGACCGAGAGTCCTGTCGAAGTGGGCCCGGTTGATACCGTGATTGTCGGGGTGAAGGCATGGCAGGTTGTCGAGGCCGCGCAGGCGCTTGGCCCCATGCTGGGTCCGGACACCACAGTGCTTTCGGTGCAGAACGGGGTGGAGGCGCCTCGCGACCTCGCAGGTGTGCTGGGGAGTGACCGAGTGCTGGCCAGCACGGTTGGGGTCTTCAGCTCAATCGTCGAGCCCGCCCGGCTCAGGAAGAAGGGGGGCTGCCACATGCAGATCGGCGAGCTGGACCGAGCAGCCAGCGAACGAGTTCTGGAGCTTGTGGCGGTGCTTGCGGACTGTGGGGTAACAGCGACTGCGGCGGATGATATCCAAGTGGAGCTGTGGCGCAAGCTGACCATGATCGCCGCGTTGAGCGGCGTGGGGTCGCTGGTGCGGCTGCCGGTGGGAGACTGGCGACACCTCCCGGAGACCCGGGCCTTACATGTCCGTGTCGTGGACGAGGGTGCAGCGGTCGCCCATGCAGAAGGCTCGGAGGTTTCCTCAGAGGCGCTCGAGCAAATCAAGACCGCGGTGGATCGGTATGCGGCCGAGACGACGGCCTCCATGCAGCGAGACATTATGGAGGGCAGGCCGTCGGAGCTGGAACACCTAACTGGTGCGATCGTGCGGCACGGGAGAAAGAACGGAGTGGCGACACCTGTGCACTCGGTCATCTATGGGTGTCTCCTGCCTGTGGAAAGGTGTGCTCGCAGAGAGGCTGCTATGTAGTGGTGTGAACGGACCCCTATCCTCGAGGTGCACATATGCGCACAATCTCGCTAGCAATTGCATTGGCTCTGGCCTTCTGCCAGACCGCGGGCGCCCAGAGGCCTGGTGACCTGGACCCGGAACGAAACCTGGCACTGGGGAAGCGCGTGACCTTCGCCCCAAAGCCGAACTACCGGCTGACCGACAAGGGTGGCACGGACGAGATTGACCTGACCAACGGCAGGCTCACGCTGCGAGAAGACGTCAAGATGTGGTTCGATTCGACGGCCGTGGGCTGGTCCTACGGCGGCCGGGTCAACCTCTCGGTCGATCTCGGGGAGGTCCAGCCGATCGACGAGGTGGCGATCCGCTTCCTGGGCGGATCCCCGCAGGCGGGTGTCGCCATGCCGGGATGGGTGGAGGTCCTGGTGAGCGAGGGCCCAGGCCAGCCCTACCACAAGGTGTCCGAGTATTCGAGGTGGAGGGACGGGAACCGAGAGAAGTACGGAGTCCCGCGCAACGGTGGCACGGCGTGGGCATATCGGCTGCGGTTCAGAGACCTCCGAACGCGGGGTCGACTGGTCGGCATCCGGTTCTACGCTACAGCGATCACGTGTTCCGACGAGCTGTACGTCATCAGGGGGACACACGAACTCGAGTCGACAAGGACGCCCGATGCTCCAGCCGACAACTTCTCCGTAACCGGGGCTCAGGTCTATTTCCACAAGCCAGCCGTGCACGTGACGGGCAATATCGTGTCTCCTGTGCCCGTGGGCTGTGTGGCCGTCCCTCGAGAACGCGAAGCGGAGATGACCGTCAGCATTGGCGTCCCGCAGGGCATCGAGGTCCTGGCCGGCAGGATCGGCGGAGTGGGTGTCGAGGAAGCCGCTGTCGAACGGGATCCCGCCGAGAAGAGGGTCCGCTACACGTGGCGTTTCGCCACCGATGACCCGACCAACAAGGTGCTCGGACGCCTGTACGTGACGGGCAAGCCCGCGAAAGGGGCGCCTGCCGACCTGGCCTGCAGGACGGAATGGGGTGGGACCGGGGGGCCGGAGATGCGCGTCCCCATCGAGATCATCGAAGTTCCGGCTATGCCGACGGCTCCCAAGCGGCTGATGACCAGCATGTCGTGGTGGAGTCTGGACGCGACCCGGGGCTGGCCCCGGTGGCAGGAGGCGTTCCAGCACATCGGCTTCAACACGGTTCCGGCCTTCGGGACGTGGCTCGACCCGGAGGACGAGGAGGCAATCGCCTTCGCCGCCACAGTTCGGGACGCCGGGTACCGGATCCAGGTGATCGATTCCACGTGGCACCGCATGATGAGCCGTGCCAAAGGAGAGGTTGAGATCCATTGCCAGTTCGAGGATGAGTCACACGGTACGAAGATGTGTCCGACCTATCGTGGCGGCCACTACCGCGAGGAGCTCGGTCGGGTTGCCACCGCGGTTGAGCTGCTCAAGCCCAGCATTCTGACGTGCGACATCGAGCTGTGGGGCTGGCGGGGCCCGATGGACGCGCCGAACTGCACGCGCTGCCGGGCCGACAAGGAAGCCTCCGGCATCGAATCGTGGAAGGCCTGGCAGCTCGCGAAGGGCGAGGAGATGTGGAAGGACCTGCACGCTGCCGTTCAGAAGGCCGTTGCGGCGTCCGGAGGACCGCCCTGTGAGATGGGGGTGTACGATTTCAGACCGGGCAAGGTCTACCAGTTCTTCTGGCCCTTCGATCGGCTGTACCCGGACTACCTCCAGAGCGGTCAGGTGAGCACCTACACGCCGCTCGATCCCTACCACGTCGGCCTCGTCGGTGACGAGGTGCGGGAGGATCGCGCGGGCCTGCCTCGCGGCGACCAGCTCCCCTGGATCTCGCCGGGGGATGCGGGCACCTTCCCGGGGGAATGGTTCACATACGTCCTGTGGGAGTGCTTCTGCAATGGATCGCGGGGTGTCAACTTCTGGAGCTCGAGGGTGTGGGACGCGGAGCTGCTGGCCTCCTACGCGCGCGCAATACGGGCAGTCGCCCCCGTGGAGGACATCATCATGGACGGCAAGCCCTTCCTGCCGCAGGTCGACGGCGGGGGACGCGTGAGCGCTATGGGACTCGGGGACGAGGTGGTGCTCCTGGTGGCCGACTATCACGGGGATACGAGTGGGGAGGTGGCCGTCCGGATCGACCTGAAGAAGCCTTCGCGGGTGACGGATCTTGACACGCAGGATGTTTTGACGCAACTTGATGGAGGGGCACAGGTATTACGGGTGCCATTAAGAAACGCACGCGCGAGGATACTGCATATCGCTCCGAAATAGCGCGATCTCCGCATCGGAAGAGCCAATACACAACCCACAGACGGAGGAGAGCATGCTGCCAACTGTAGACTTTTTTGGGCACCAGGTTACGCGGCTTATCCTGGGTGCCAATCCATTTGGCGGATATAGCCACCAAACCCCGGAACGCAATGAGGAGATGCGGTCGTGGCACACGCCCGACCGGATCGTGGAGACCTGGAAGCGGGCGGAGGCGGCCGGGATCAATACGATCATCACCAACAATGAGTCGCCGAACGTGATGGAGGCACTGGATACCTACTTCTCGTCAGGCGGAACGCTTCAGTGGATCGCCCAGGTCAGTCCGTCGCAGAAGCCCAGCATGGAGGCCGCGCTGGACGATGCCGCCGCCATGGGGGCGAAGGCGATGTACACGCACGGTGCCTATACCGATCGACTGTACAAGGAGAGGGATGCGGATCAGCTGAAGTCGTGGATGGAATGCATCCGGTCGCACGGTATCCCCGGGGGAGTTGCCGGGCACCACCCCGAGGTCCACGACTGGGCCTATGGTCTCGGGTTTACCGACTTCCACGCCGTCTGCTTCTTCCAGTGCGGCTCCGTGCACGAAGGCCGGGGGCTCAAGTTCAAGCTCGGGGACGCACCCCAGGCCGCGGCCTGCACTCAGCGGATCGAGAAGCCCTGCATCGCCTATAAGATCATGGGATCGGGCCGGATCGATGCCGAGATGGGGTTCGACTATGCGCTTGAGAACATCAAGCCGACTGACGTGATGAACGTGGGGATGCACCGCGGCGACAAGGACGACATGGTCGAAGAGAACGTGGCGATTGTGAAGCGCTTGCTGGGGTGCTAGACCCGAAACTCCAACACCCGGGAACTACGAAAAGCGCGAAAGACGCGAAAACTGCGACATCCAGGATGGGGGAAGGCCCTGAATTGGGTCTACCGACTGCGGAAAGGTGGTCGGTCTGAGAGCCCGGGGGAACCGGCGATGCCAGAGGCCACGACATCATGTTGATCGATAAAAGTAATATATTGCGATAGGCATAGCGCTTGATGCTTATATAGGGCCCTGGTTGAGCTTGTGAGACAGCTCTTTCAGGGCCCTGTCTGCACGCCTTCAGAGCACTGCTGCACCGGAGGATCGCCGTGCCACCCGTCAAACTGACCCTGATCGGCGCCGGCTCACGCTTCACCTTCTGTGTCGTCTCCGACGTGATCCGCATTCCCGGCCTCGCCGGAAGCGTGCTGTCGCTCGTGGACACGGATCCGGATGCGCTCGATCTGTCCGACCGCATCGCCAGGCGGATGATCGACCAAACCGGCGCCGGCCTGAGGGTAGAGTCGACCATCGACCGGCGGGAGGCGCTGCCGGGGAGCGATTTCGTGCTGATCACGATCTCGGTGGGTGAGCCGTGGGCGCGCGAGCGGGACGTGGAAATCGGCGAGCGGTATGGCATCCATCAGCCCACGTCTCAGACCGTGGGACCCGCCGGGTATATGCGAGGGATGCGGGTGGTCCCCGAGGCCGTGGCGATCGGGCAGGATATCGCCCGCCTATGTCCCGATGCGAAGGTGCTGGAGGCCGATGAGGACTCGCTCGATTGCCTCTCGGTGGGGACCAACCACCTGACGTGGGCGCTCGCGCTCCGCCACGAGGGTCAGGACCGTCTCCCCGAGTTCCTCGAGCGGATCACCGGTCCGGAAGGCAAGGAGGCGCTGGCGTCGGTGCCAGTTTCGCGAGAGATCTACGAGGCCTTCGGACTCTGGCCCACGGGCACGGAGGACCACATCGCGGAGTTCTTCCCGTACTTCCTGACGCCGGAGACACGGGGAGGCGAGGATTACGGCCTCACGACACGGCACGTGACCGAGGAGCAGATGGCTCAGCGACGGTCCGAGCGTGAGGCGATGGCGGATGGCCGCGCGTCCATCGAGAACCTCCTGAAGCCTTCGGGCGAAAGCGCGATGGAGATCGTTTCGGCCGCCCTCGGTCTGTCGGAGCCGGCTACCCATGTGGTCAACGTGCCCAATGGGGATCTGATCGAGAACCTGCCGGCCGACGCGATCGTTGAGGTCCCTGGCCGGGTCAGTCCGTCCGGTATCGAGGGCACCAGGGTGGGGTCCCTGCCCCAGCCCGTGGCGCACATCCTGTCCACACGCGCCCTGCAGCAAGAGATCCTGGTGGACGCGGCGCTGTCCGGTGACGGCCAGAAGGCGTTGCAAGGGCTGCTGCTCGATGCGCAGATCGTGTCTCTGGACGCTGCGCGCGAGATCCTGGATCTGAGCATCCGGGCGAATGCGGAGTGGCTGCCGGGATTCGCCCATTGAGTCGTGTGCGAGGATTGTCCCCAAGTGCCGCGGCTCGATGTTGGCCCAGTGAATCCGCGGGATCCCCCCCTACCCCCCCTTCCTCGCAGC
>JASLMQ010000595.1 GCA_030746455.1 Candidatus Latescibacterota bacterium | reverse complement strand
TGATCCACCGTGACGATCTGGTGGTGCTCTAGCATCGCGGGAAGGCGCGGGGACACATGAAGTTCTACAGAGGCAAGTACCAGATTCCAAAGGCGCCCCGGAGGGGCATGCATCGTTTTCTGCTGATGATTCCGGCTGTCTTCTGCGTGTACCTGGTGCTGGCCGGGGAGAGCGGCCTGTACCAGATCAGACACCGCGGTCAGCAGATCCGCTCGCTCGAGAGAGAGATCGAGGGGTTGAAGGCCGAGAACGCGAACCTGGAGAAGGAGGTCGCGTTGCTGCAGGACGATCTGAAGACCATCGAGCGCATCGCGCGCGAACGCTACGGGATGGTCAAGAAGAACGAGTCGGTCTACATGGTCTACCCGAAGCCCCCCGTGAGGGAGTGAACCGACCGATGATCTGCAGGGCGGAGGGCCTGGTTCTTCGCGGCTACCGCATGAGTGGAAGCAGCAAGGTGGTCGTGATCTACACAAGGGAGAGCGGCAAGCTTCGGCTGGCCGCGCGGGGTGCCCGACGTCCCAAGAGCCGGTTCGGCGCGAGTCTGGAACCGATCACGTGGGGGAGCTATGTCTATTCTCGGCGCGAGGGGCGGGATCTCCAGACCCTCACGGAAGGGGACATCTTATATGCGTTCGGCGGTCTGAAGCGGGACTACCGTCGGATGGCCCACGCCAGTGCCGTCTGTGATCTCCTGGACCATATGACTGCTGAGGAAGACCGCAACGGCGTGCTCTGCTCCGTTGCCTTGGAAAGCCTGCGTTGGATCGAGTCCGTGGCGGACGCGTCGGTCGAGCTTCCCCTGTGGTACTTCCAGTTGAAGGCCGCCTCGGCCCTGGGGTATCGGCCCCACCTGAGCGGATGCGTCCGCTGCGGGAGCCGGCTGGAGGACTCGGGCATCCGGTTCAGCCCTGTGGAGGGTGGAACCGTGTGCGGGCACTGTGGTTCGAGCGGCTCCCCTCTGGACAGGCCCACGGTGACCTATCTGGAGCAGATCCAGACCGGGCGTCCAGACCGCATCGACGTCGAGCCCTTCGGGCGCGTCGACAGGGGGAAGGTGCGGGGTATGTTGCGGACCTACCTTGACTATCACGTGGAGGCCCGTCGTCGGATCCGGTCGTTGGACTTCCTGGACAGGATGCTGGCCGCCGACGGCTCTGAAGCGACCTATACGGTCGGCGATGACAAAAACGAAGCGAGGTGATCCACGATGAAGTGGTTCCGAATCCGCAGGGAAGATCCCCTGGTGCTGGTCCTCAGAGGGGTGCCCATTTTCGGCGGGCTGGGGCGCTCGCATCTGCGCGAGATCTCGACCATGCTGCAGAAGCAGACCTATGCTCCCGGGCGCAAGATCTTCGAACAGGGGCAGCCAGGCCTCGGGCTCTACATCCTTGTGTCGGGCGAGGTCGAGATCGCTCAGGAGGATGAGGACGGGGCCAGCCCCGTCTTGTCTCGTTTGATGCCCGGCGAGTTCTTCGGGGAGCTGGCCTTGTTGGACGACGCCCCCAGGACGGCCACCGCAACAGCGATCGAGGAATCGGAGCTGGCGGTGTTCTTCCGTACCAGCCTGCTCACACTGGCCGAGGACCGTCCGCACGTGGGCGTTGAGGCGCTGATGCATCTTTCCCAGATCGTCGCGGAACGGCTGCGGCGCACCAATCGCGCGCTCAAGGAGGCGCGCGACCAGCTGGAGGCCATGAGCCAGTCGTCGGAGACAGGCCCGGAGCCCGGTGAGGCGTGAGGGATGCCAGCCGCAGCGCCGTGACCGGGGACGCCGTTGCAGAAGCCAGGAGGGGGTCCGAGATATGAACGCCGCCCAGACTGGAATGAGTGTCACACAGATCCTGAGGATCGTCGTCCTCCTGCTGATCCTCGTGTTCGCGGGATGGCTGATCTACACCATCAGGGGGACGCTGCTGCCCTTTGGCGTGGCCTTCGTGCTCTCGTACGTGTTGATGCCCCTGGTGGACCGAATGGAGGCCCGGGGTATCAACAGGATGGTGGGCGTGCTGATCATCTATGCGTCCACCCTGGTGGTCTTCGTGTTGATCTTCATGACCCTCGTGCCTGTCTTCGTGAGGGGGCTGGTCGACATGAAGAACCGGATTGTGGGGCAGCGGGTAACGTGGACCTGTGTGGTCCAGAACCGCGGCTATGACACGGTTCGGTTCGACCGTTTCGATAGCACCGACCCGTCATACAGAGTCTGGGCGCCGTCTCTGCCCCTGGAGATCGCACCGCAGGAATCTGATACCCTTCGGATCCACTACGAGCCGGCGTCCAGAGCTCCCAGCGAATCTTACGTCATATTCCAGTCCGAGCAGGCCCAAGAAATGATGTTCCTGCGCGTGACGGGGAACCTCTACGCCCGGTCCCCCCAGGCTTCGCTGGGACCCGCGTGTGTGCTAACCTCAGGGACGGTGGCGATCGCTCTCTCGGACACAGCACATCACTTCGGCGCCGTTGAGTCGGGCTATCTGAACCGTCTGCAGGCTCAGATCGCCGAGTTCCAGCCCAAGCTGGTGGCCATGCTGCCGATGCTTGAAGGCATCGACATCGCGGAGTACATCAACGAGCGGGTACAGGGATTCGCTACCGATCTGCTCAGGGAAACGCCCGAGCTCGCGGGGAGTGTCATTTCCGGCATCACTTTCGTGGTGATCGTACCCTTCGTGGTGTTCTTCTTCCTCGCCGAGGGCAGAACCATCAAGCGCGCGTTCGTCGAGCTGGTCCCGAATCGCTACTTCGAGATGGTCCTGAACCTGCTCTACCGAATCGACATGCAGCTGGGAGGCTACATCCGGGGCCTCGTGATGTCCGTGGTGATCATCTCGCTGTTGTCTATCACCGGCTTGCGGATCATCGGGTTGAAGGACTACCTGGTCGTCGGCATCGTGGCCGGGCTCTCCAACGTGATCCCCTACCTCGGTCCGCTAATCGGCATCGTGGCGGGGATCGTGGCGGCGCTGCTGCAGTACTCTACGCTCACCATGGGCGTGATTGCCCCTGTGGTGGCGGTGTTTCTGGTGGTACAGATCCTGGACAACATCTTCGTGGCGCCCGTCGTTGTCGCCAGGAGCGTGAATCTCCATCCGCTGGTGGTGGTCTTCGTCGTGCTGGTGGGCAATCAGCTTTTCGGTGCGGTGGGCATGCTGCTTGCCGTGCCGTTCACGGCGGTCACTAAGGTATCCGTTCAGACCATCTACGAGGGCTTGCGGAGTTACTCCATCGGACATCGGGCCTGACCCTGGTAGGCAAGAACCAGGGAACTACGAAAGACGTCCCGGCTGGTGTTGACAACCTGTAGCAGCGGCATCTCTGCAGTCGGCCGGGACAGGCTACAGACGCGTAAACTGCGACAAACGGGGTGTGGATAGGTTGAGGCATTAGCTAGGGCCTCGATATTGGATATCAAGCGAGGAGCGCAGAGGGAGCATGAGCGAAGGAGCTGCACTGACCAAGGCATACGATCCCAATGCGGTTGAGCGGGCCCAGTATGCATTCTGGGAGGAGGGTGGCTACTTCCGTCCCGAGGCACAGCCCGATGGCCCACCCTATTGCATCACCATTCCGCCCCCGAATGTGACAGGCGAACTCCACATGGGGCATGCGCTGCAGCACGCCATCCATGACGCGGTGATCCGGTGGAAGCGTATGCAGGGCCACCAGACCCTCTGCCTTCCTGGCACGGACCACGCCGGGATTGCCACCCAAATGCGGGTGGAGCAGCAGCTCTACAACTCGGAGGGCAAGAGCCGTCACGATGTGGGGCGAGACGAGATGCTGGCGCGGATCTGGGAATGGCGGAATCAGTATGGGAGCACGATCCTGCAGCAGCTCAAGGAGCTGGGGTGCAGCTACGACTGGTCGCGCGAGCGATTCACGATGGATGAGGGATACGTCCGCGCCGTGATGCAGGCCTTCGTCCGATTCTACGAGAAGGGCTGGGTCTACCGGGGGCAGAGGATGGTGAACTGGTGCCCGTTCTGCGGGACGGTGATTTCCGACCTGGAGGTGGAGGAGCGAGAGCTCCAGGGGCACCTGTGGCACATCCGGTACCCGGGCCTCGAGGGCGGCCCAGACGTGGTGGTGGCCACGACCCGGCCCGAGACCATGCTCGGAGACACGGCTGTCGCGGTGCATCCCGAGGACACGAGATGGTCGAATGCGGTCGGCGGGCAGGTGGTGCTGCCCCTGATGGATCGGCCCATTCCGATCGTGGCGGACGAGTACGCCGATCCCGAGATGGGCAGCGGGGCGGTGAAGGTGACGCCTGCCCACGACCCCAACGACCACGAGGTGGGGAGCCGGCACGACCTGCCCGATCTGCAGGTGATCGGGTTCGATGCGACGATGACCGAAGAGGCGGGCCGATTCGCGGGCCTGGAGCGCTACGCGTGCCGGGATGCAGTGGTCGACGCCCTTCAGGCGGAGGGTCTGGTGGAGCGAATCGAGGACTATGTCCACGCCGTGCCCCACCACGACAAGTGCGGCACGGTGATCGAGCCGCTGCTGATGGAGCAGTGGTTCGTGGCCATGCGGGAGCTGGCCGACCAGACGCTGCCGGTTCTGCGCGAGGGCACGATCACCTACGTGCCCGATCGATTTCGAGACTATACCGTGGACTGGCTGGAGGGCCTCCAGGATTGGTGTATCTCACGACAGATCTGGTGGGGTCACAGGATACCGGTCTGGACCTGCGAGAGCTGCGATGAGGTGATCGTCCAGGAAGACGCGCCGGAGCGGTGCGGCGCGTGCGACGGCAGCACGCTCCTCCAAGACCCGGACGTGCTGGACACCTGGTTCAGCTCGGCGCTGTGGCCCTTCGCGACCCTGGGGTGGCCGGACGAAACCGAGGACCGCCGGACCTACCATCCAACGGATCTGATGATCACCG